>CANPWW010000072.1 GCA_947585115.1 uncultured Monoglobus sp. | reverse complement strand
ACCGAGCTTTCGGATGAGCACCCGATGGCGGGCGAGACGATCGACGTGACCTTAAAGGTCAAGAACACGGGCCTCAAGCCCGCGTCGGGCTACACCCTCGACATATACGAGATGATCAACGGAGAAGTGAAAGACAAGATATTCTCCACCGAATCAAACGAGCATATCACCCCGTCGTCAAGCTCGCACGCGGAGTTTACATGGACGATGCCCGAGAGCTTTGAAGGCATAAACGACCTTTCGCTGTACGCGGAGCTCAACGAGACGGGCACGGGCCAGATACTCAAGTATCAGAGCGACAGCATCGACATAGAGCCGAATTATGAGATCACCGACTATAGTCTGACCCAGGACGCCGACGGCTTTAAGATCGACTACACCGTCACAAACAGCGGAAACGCCGATTCAAACCCGACCGATGAGGTGACCGTGCTCTTCAACGACATCTACTACAGCGGAAAGACCTCCGATCCATATTTCAAGGAGCAGATCGGAGAGCTGAAACCGGGCGAGACAAAGAGCTGTTCGGGCCGTCTCGATATCCCCGCCGACGATTTTGAGCGCGGATATTTAAACGCATACATCGGAGTGAGGGACAGCGATGGCAACAATATAGGCAGCGGCGAGGCGTTTGAGCTGCCGCTCGAGTTCCCATACAGCATAACGGTCAACGGCGACGAGAACCTTTCCGAGATAACGCTCAAAGAGGGCGAAAGCCTTGAGCTTAATACCGAGTTCTCACAGAGCGATTATTATGAAGGCGCCGAGGTGAACTACTCCGTGCGCGACTGCTCGGTGGCTCAGATAAACGGCAATACCTTAGAAGCTCTCCGAGAGGGCGACACCACCCTTAAGGTCATGATCATGCCTCACGGAGGGTATAAAAACATAAAAGTAACAGTCACGGGAGACGGAACATCACCCACTCCCACAAGACGCCCCTCAAGCGGCGGAAGCGGAGGATTCGGAGGCGGCACCTTCGGAACGACATCCGATACCGCGGCGACTCCGCTGCCGACAGAGGCACAGGGCCCCGAAACTTCGGCTCAGCCGACCGAGACCCCCGACACATCCGGCGCGGAGACATCAAGATTCGCCGATGTGCAGCCCTCCGACTGGTTCTTCGAAAGCGTTGAGTACGCGGCCGAAAAGGGGATCATGAACGGAACGGGAGACGGAATTTTTGAGCCGTATCTCAATGTGACGCGCGGAATGTACGCCACAGTTTTGGGCCGCATGGAGGGCGTATCCTCCGAGGCCGCAGACAGCGGATTTTCGGATGTGGCTCCCGATGAATACTACGCCCCGTATATCGCGTGGGCGGCGCAAAACGGCATTGTGGACGGATACGGAGACGGAAACTTCGGCCCCGAGGACAATATCACCCGCGAGCAGATCGCCAAGATGACGGCGAATTATATAACATACAAAACGGGCGCGGCGGCGAGCGGAGCCGAGCTAAGCTTCACCGACGCGGCAAATATCTCCGACTGGGCGCGCGAGCCGATAGCGCTCTGCGTCGAGCAGGGAATCCTGAACGGAAACGACGACGGAACATTCGCGCCGCAAAACAACGCGACCCGCGCCGAGACCGCAGCGGTGGCCGAGAGGCTTGACAAGCTGATCTCGGGCCTCAGATAAGGCGAAACGAATATATTTATCTCACGATGCCGCCCAAAACAGGGCGGTGTCGTGAAAGCATGTTAAGAATTCTTAAAAGGAGTGTTAAAAACATGAGAATATCTAAAAAGTTTATCGCGTGGGCAGTTGCGGCGGCAATGCTGATCTCTCTTGTTTCTTCGCTTGAGTTTTCGGTGTTTGCAGCCGACTTTCAGGGCAGCGGCACGCCGGAGGATCCGTATATAATTTCGGATCTTTCGAAACTTGAGGCCTTCCGCGATTTCGTAATTGATGGAGACGGCTGGAACAACAGGCTTTATTACAAACTTACCGCCGATATAGATATGTCGGACAAATACGGCCCCAATAAAGCATCGTGGAAACCGATATCTTATTTTGTAGGTTCATTCGACGGAGACGGACACACGATATCGGGTCTCTATATCAATTCGCCAGACGATTATCAAGGCCTGTTCAGATCTGTCGAGAGCGAGTCCGTGATCAAAAATCTCAGCGTTGACGGCACGGTTATCGGCGGTTTCGGATCGGCAGGCATAGCAGGTCTTGTAGATGGCGGTATAGTCGAAAACTGCCAAAACAACTGTACCGTAACCGGATATGACAGTGAAAGCATTGAAATCGGCGGTATTACGGGATTATTGGATAACAGTTGGGAGTATGATACCGGCACGGTACGTAATTGCATTAACAGAGGAGCAATCACGGGACATGCAGATATAGGCGGCATTGTAGGCTATATTTCCGACAACTGCGTTATAGAGAACTGCTATAATATCGGAGAGGTCAACAGCGAGAATGCTGAGAAACTCTGCGGTATAGCAGCCTTTTGTGAAGACGCCGCCAAGATAACCAATTGCTATTATCTTGAAAACACGCGCGAAGATCCGAACGCGACCGCAAAGACTGCGGACGAGTTTAAATCGGGCGAGGTGGCGTATCTGCTGCAGAGCGGCTGCGATTCGCCGACCTGGGGGCAAAAAGGCGATTTCCCGGACCTGATCGCGCTTAACAAGAATACAAAATCAATACACAAGGTGACATTTGTGAGCGAGCACCCGAATATAGGCGCTATGTATGTTCCCGACGGAGAAAAGCTCTCGGTTCAAAACGACTATCCGTACATCAAGTGGTCGCAGACAGCTCCGGGCGGCGAGCAGCCCGAGTTTGACCTAAGCACGCCGATAAAAAGCGATATGACGCTCTATTTGATAGAAGGACGCGAGTTTGAGCAAAGCTCCGATGCGGATATCGCGATCAAAGCCGAATGCGGATTTCCGTTTGAACAAGATCTGTCAACATTATTAACGCTTAAGGACGGAAGCTCCGCGAAACCCGATGACTTTGAATTCAAACTGAATGAGCCGAGCTGCTTTACCATAGAAGACGGAAAGCTCAAATCAGACTGCGTCGCGTTGGATATCGGCAAAAACAGCATTACTATCAATGTTGTAGACAAAAATCCGTACAATAATATAGCGCTTACCGCGCTCGATCCGAACCCCGCGGAATTTTTAGCCGAGCTTACTGTAACCTTAGATATAAGCTTCAGAGGCGGCGGCGCAAAAGACTCGCCCTACGAGATCCCGAATCTTGGGGCGCTTGAGATGTTTCGCGATTACATAAATTCGGGCAAAGGCGACGGCGAGTATTTTGAGCTCACCGCCGACATCGACCTCGGCGGAAAGATCTCGCCATGGACTCCGATAGGCGGCCTTTCAAACCCGTTCGGCGGCACATTTGACGGCGGCGGACACACGATATCGGGCCTCTATATCAATTCGGACGAAAGCTATCTCGGCCTGTTCGGAAATTCGGGCGGCACCGTGAAAAACCTGGGCGTCAGCGGCGAGATCACCGGCGGCGGCAGCTATGTCGGAGGCGTCGCGGGATACAGCAGCGGCACGATAGAGAACTGCTTTAATATATGCTCCGTGAGCGGCAGCGGAAACGTGGGCGGCATCACGGGAGACAGTTATTACGGAGGAGAGATCACAAACTGCTACAACGCGGGCGCGGTAAGCGCGACGAGCAACGTCGGCGGCATAGCGGGATTTAACAGAGGCACGATCGAAAAATGCTACAGCAGCGGCGCGGTGAGCGCTTCGTCGCCGCAGCTTCCGTCATGCGGCGCGATAGCGGGAAAATCAAGCAGCGGTGAGATCTCCGACTGCTATTATTTGATAGGCACCGCGGACGGCGGCATCTCGGGCAGCGACCAAACGGGCGGCACGAGCGCGCTGTCCGCCGACGGACTCGCCGAAAGCGATTTGTTTGTCGGCTGGGATTTTGACGGCACATGGGAAATAAATTCGTTTTTGAAAAGACCGACCTTAAAGTCCGTGCCTCAGCCGCTCAACATTTCAAGCAAGGCGGAGCTTGAGAGCCTGGCAAGCTACATAAACTCGGGCGGCGGCAGCGGCGCAAATATCCTGCTCAGCGCGGACATCGACCTCGACGGCAGCGCGGAAAAACCGTGGACCCCGATAGGAACCGAGGCGTCGCCGTTCAGCGGCACATTCGACGGCAGCGGCCACACGATAAGCGGACTTTATACCGACCAAAACAGCGATTACCAAGGCCTGTTCGGATACGCGGCGCAGGGCTCCGTTATCAAAAATTTCGGAATAATCCACGGAAGCGTTTCGGGCAGCGGCAGCAATGTGGGTTCTGTCGCGGGATACAGCGCGGGCGAAATATCGCGCTGCTACAGCGCGGCGTCCTCCTCGGGCGGCGGCATAGTCGGAAGCAGCGCGGGTGATATTTCAAACTGCTATAACATCGGCGCGGCGGCTGTCGGCGGCATCGCGGCGGCAAACAGCGGAAGCATATCAAATTGCTATAACATCGGCAAAAGCGGCAGCGGCATTTCGGGAAGCTCAAGCGGCACGGTCACGGGCTGCTGTTATCTGAACGGCTCGGCAAGCGCCTCCGCGGACGGAGCGAAAGCCGTGTCAAGCGCCGACCTCGCGAAAAAAGAAACCTTCGAGGGCTGGGATTTTGACACGGTATGGGAGATCGGAGCTCTCTCGCGCCCGACCTTGATATCGATCTACGAAACTATCTTCTCATCGGGCAGCGGTTCCGAAAAAGACCCCTATATAATAGACAGCGTCTCGTCTTTAGACGTGCTTGCGAACTACGTAAACGGCGGAAACGGCAAGGATGAATTCTTTAAGCTGAATAACGACATCGACCTCGGCGGCGCGGATAATGATTTCACGCCGATAGGCAGCGCCTCCGCAAAGTTCGGCGGCACATTCGACGGCGGCGGCCATAAGATAAGCGGCCTCAATATCGACTCAAGCGGCGACGATCAGGGCCTGTTCGGATATATCGACAGCAGAGGCTCGGTCAAAGATCTGTCCGTTGAGGGCTCTGTCAAGGGCAAAGACAACGTCGGCGGTATCGCGGGTCAATGCGAGGGAACCATAGAGAGCTGCTATAACGCGTGCGGCGTCACGGGAACAAACAACGTGGGCGGCATCGCGGGTCAAATCGCCGCAAGCGCGGGAGCCGGCGGCACGATCATGTACTGCTATAACAGCGGCGCGGTATCGGGTCAAGACACGGTCGGCGGCGTTGTGGGAAACAATTTGTTCATGACGCAGGACAGCTACAATATCGGCAGCGTTTCGGGCACAAATAATGTCGGCGGCGCGGTGGGTCAAAACAACGGCGACAAAAGCGACGTTAAGCATGTTTACAACACCGGCAAGGTCTCGGGCAGCGGCTCAAGCGTCGGCGGCGTTATAGGCTCAACAGGCGGCATTGACGACAACAACTATTACCTCGACACCTGCGGCGCCAATGGCGGCGGCGGAACAGCCCTGAGCTTGGATAAGTTCGCTCAAAATGGCAGCTTTACGGGATTTGATTTTGACAAGGTCTGGAAGATCGATCAGAACATCGCCTTGAGGCCCGTTCTGATATCGAATTCTGAGCCCCCGCTTTTTGCGGGCGGCAGCGGCACGGCGGATGATCCTTATGAGATACCCGACCTTGAAACGCTTGAAAAGTTTGAGGCTTACTTCAATAGCAGCCCTCTGTCGCAGCTGTATTATGAGCTTACGAATGATATCGACATGTCGAAGGATTACGGAGACGGCAAAAATTCGTGGACGCCGATAGGAAACAGCGGCAAAAAATTCAACGGCGTATTTTGGGGAAACGGCCATGAGATCAGCGGACTTTATATAAACTCCGATAATGACTATCAGGGCTTGTTCGGATATATCGACAGCGGAGCCTCGGTCAAAGATTTGACTATCGGAGGCTCGGTCAAGGGCAAGAATTACGTCGGCGGCATAGCGGGCCAAAGCGACGGTCCGATAGAAAACTGCCATAGCGGCTGCGCTGTCACGGGCACAAACAATGTCGGCGGTATTTCGGGATCTAACTCAAGCAAAATATCGGGATGCGAAAACTCAGCGGCCGTATCGGCGAGCAACGGCATAAGCGGCGGCATAACGGGAAGCAACACGGGACAGCTTGAAAGCTGTGAAAATTCCGGCTCTGTCAGCAGCAACAGGGATGAAACCGGCGAATCCGGCGGCATCGTGGGCGAACATGCAGATACAGACGGCGTCCATATAAACAACTGCACAAATTACGGAACCGTGTCGAGCTATAACGGCGGCGGCATAGTCGGAGTCAGCAAAGGCAAAGTGAGCAGCTGTGAAAATTACGGCTCTATTGACGGAGAAAACTATGCCGGCGGCATAGCGGGCGCATTTATAGAACCGTACAAAGGATATTATACGGAAGGAACCGGAAACGTTACGGAAAACAGCACAAATTACGGAAATGTCACGAGCAGAAATAAATGCGGCGGCATCGCCGGCTATAATACAGTCGGCAGCGATGAGAACTATACTTTTGGAGACACTAGGAACGACGGAATAACCGGATGTTCCAACTTCGGCACGATCAATGTTATCAAATACGGAGGCGGCATAGTGGGAGATAATTACGGCGCTATTGATAACAGCCATAACTGCGGCAGAGTCGTAGGCAGCGAAGACGGCGATGACGATTTGTGTATCGGCGGTATATCTGGACTAAACGCCGTTGTCACGGATTGGACGCACCTAGCATTAATATACCGCTGCTACAACACCGGAGATGTTTTTTCAAACAAGGCCGGAGCAAAATGCGGCGGAATCTCAGGTTATGATGACTATGGTATATTATGGTTCTGTTATAATGTTGGAAATATTAAAGGAGGACAATATAACGGAGGTATAGAAGGCTATACCCATGGACTCACTTGCCATCAATCCTATAATTACGGCATTGTAGATGGAGAAAGTATTTCACATAATGAGGCAGATGCAGCCAATTGGCATCTCTTTACATTAAAAGGAGCAGCTCAAAATAATTCACTAGCCGCGGAACGCACTGCCGATCAGTTTAAATCGCTTGCGAGCGAAATCAACAATGGCGAAAACTTCTATAAGGACGACGCGTTCTTGGGCAGACCGATACTTATCGACAATCCGGAGGACGGCAGCGGCACACAGGATGACCCGCACTTAATTTCAAGTCTTGCGGCTCTTGAGGCGTTCCGCGATTATATAAACGCGGGCAACGGCTCCGGCGAGTATTTCAAGCTGGCCGCCGACA
This sequence comes from uncultured Monoglobus sp., assembly GCA_947585115.1. GTDB lineage: Bacteria > Bacillota > Clostridia > Monoglobales > Monoglobaceae > Monoglobus. The sequence continues at coordinate 3,464 of CANPWW010000072.1, read as the reverse complement.
TAGATATGTCCGGCAAATACGGCGAAAATAATGAATCATGGACACCGATAGGAAGCTATTACAAAGAGTTTAGCGGCACATTCGACGGAGACGGACACACGATATCGGGCCTCTATATCAATTCCAAAGACGATGGTCAAGGCCTGTTCGGATATGTCGATAAAGACTGCACAATCAAAAATCTCAGCGTTAGCGGCACGGTCGCCGGAGGGGCTGACACGGGCGGCATCGTCGGTTATGTTGATCACGGAACGATCGAAAACTGCAAAAACGACTGCGCGGTAAGCGGAAAAACTTCGGTTGGCGGTGTTGCGGGAAACATATATTACGGCAATGTCATAAATTGCTTTAACGGCGGCGCTGTCACAGGCAGCGGCGGCGTTGCGGGACAAAATGCTTACGGCACGGTGCAAAACTGCTATAATGTCGGAGAAATAAGCGGCGAGGGTATATGCTATAATGATTACGGCAATATAACCAATTGCTATTATCTTGATGGCACGCGCGATGATCCGAACGCGACCGCAAAGACCGCGGACGAGTTTAAGTCGGGCGAAGTCGCGTATCTGCTGCAGAGCGGCTGCGACTCGCCGACCTGGGGACAAAACGGCGATTTCCCGGACCTGATCGCGTTCAACAAGAACATAAAATCAATGCACAAGGTGACATTTGTGAGCGAACACCCGAAAGTAGCAGACGTGTATGTTCCCGACGGCGAAAGGCTTTCTGTTAAGGACGACTATCCGTACGTCAAGTGGTCGCAGACCGCGCCCGGCGACGGAGAGCAGCCCGAGTTTGACCTAAGCACGCCGATAACAGATGATTTGACGCTCTATTTGATAGAAGGCCGCGAGTTTGAGCAAAGCTCCGAGGGAGATATCACGCTCAAGGCCGAATACGGAGCTCCGTTTGAGCAGGATCTGTCAAGCTTACTGAAATTCGCGGACGGAAGCGGCATCACAGGCTCCGACTTTGAATTTGAACTGAAAGACGGCTCAACGCTCCCGAGCAGCTTTATCTTAGATGGCGGAAAGCTCAAATCAGACAAAGTCACGTCGGATATCGGCAAATACAGCGTAACGTTTAATATTACGGACAAAAAGCCGTACAGCAATATCGCGCTTGCCGCCCTTGATCCGAACCCCGCGGAATTTTTAGCCGAGCTTACCATAACCTTAGATGTAAGCTTTAAAGGCGGCGGCACAGCGGACTCGCCCTACGAGATCCCGAATCTTGAGGCGCTTGAGGCGTTCCGCAATTACGTAAACGCGGGGAAAGGCTCCGACGAATATTTTGAGCTGACCGACAATATAGATATGTCGGGCAAATACGGCGATAAAAAAGCCTCGTGGATGCCGATAGGAAGCTTTAACAAAGAGTTTAGCGGCACATTCGACGGAGACGGACACACGATATCGGGGCTCTATATCAATACGACAGACGATAATCAAGGCCTGTTCGGAGCTGTCGATAAAGACTGCACGATCAAAAATCTCGGCGTTAGCGGCACGGTCGCCGGAGGGTCCAACACGGGCGGCATCGTCGGTTATGTTGACTACGGAACGATCGAAAACTGCAAAAACGACTGCGCGGTAAGCGGAAAAACTTCGGTTGGCGGCGTTGCGGGAATCATATATTACGGCAAGGTCATAAATTGCTTCAACGGCGGCGCTGTCACAGGCAGCGATATGCAAATCGGCGGCGTTGTGGGAGAAAACAGTTACGGCACGGTGCAAAACAGCTATAATGTCGGAGAGATAAGCGGCGAGGATCATGTTTGCGGTATATGCGATAATGATTACGGCAAGGTAACAGATTGCTATTATCTCGATGGCACGCGCGAGGATCCGAACGCGAAGACAATGACCGCGGATGAGTTTAAGTCGGGCAAGGCGGCATGGCTGCTGCAGAGCGCCTGCGATGAGCCGACCTGGGGTCAGAAGATAGGAGAAGACGACTACCCGATCCTGACAAGCGACGCGGACAAAAAGGTCGTTAAAGTGACATTTGCGACAAACGATAACGCGGATTACGCGGCGAGCTACACGAACGCGGGCGGCAAGGTGACGCTGCCCGAGGATCCCGATATAGACGGAACCGAGTTTGAAATGTGGTCGACGTCAAGCGCCGCGCCGTTTGAGGAGTTCAACGCCGACACGGCGGTGACCGAGGACATGGTCGTTCATTCGGTCGGACACGAGCTGTTCGGCGGCGAAAGCGACGCGATAAGCCTCAGCGGCACCTACGGCGAGGGCATAACCGCGGACCTGTCGCAATATATCGAGTACAAAAACGGCGCATCCGTCTCGGGCGGATTCAGATACACCATAAGCGACGAGGGCCAGACCGAAGCGGCGATAAACGGCAGTATGCTGGCTATCCCGAAGAATACAAACGCGGGAAGCTACACGCTCAAGGTCACAGTAGAGGAAAAGACGCCGCTCTTCTCGCTCGCGAGCGTTGAGACGTTCGGCACAGACCCCGTGACGCTTACAATAAACGTGAACATTGCGAAGGCCGACCCGGTCGTTGTCGTTAAATCCGCCAACACGCTGTATGACGACGATCCCGAGCCCGACGATCTGGTAATAGGAAGCACGAGCGGCGGCACGCTGCAATACAGCACCGACGGTGAGAATTACATCGAGGATATACCTAAGGCGAACGAGGCCGGTGAATATACCGTTTGGTACAAAGTAGTCGGCGATAATAACTACAACGATGTTGCGCCAAAATCCATAAAGGTCAAGATAGCTCACGGATTCGCGGATGTGGCAACAAAGCCGAGAGCGGTCAGGGGTCTTGTGTTCAGCGGAGAGCCGCAGGAGCTCATAACCGCGGGAAGCGGCACAAACGGCGAAATGCAGTACAGCCTTGACGGCGAAAATTACTCGCCCGATATCCCGACAGGCACAGCCGCGGGCCAATATACCGTATGGTACAAGGTGGTCGGCGGATTTATCGACGGCAAGCACTACCACGACAGCGAGGCCGATTATTTGACCGCCGCGATCGGAAAGGGCGGTTCGGCTGTTGAATCGGACGGCGCGGACGTTGTCTACGGTGACGAGTTCACCCTCACCGCCGAGGTATCAAAGGCTGCCGTAGCTCTCGCGTCCGATGAGGATAAGGTCGACTTCTATATCGGAGAAACCTTCCTCGGCTCGGCCGATGTGGATTACAGCGGCTCGGCGCTCAAGGACAGCGGCACCGCGGCCCTCACAGTCACGGCGGACAAGAAATTCGCGATCGGAGCCAATGTGATCAGAGCCGAGTACGGCGGCAGCGTGAACCTGAATAACAGCGAGAACGATTCGATCACCGTCACGATGGCGCAAAAGCCGATCGAGTACGAGGTGTCGGCGCGCAACAAGACCTACGACGGCACGGCGGACGTTGAAGTGACGCTCACGCCGACCAACAACGGTGATGACGATGTTGCGCTTACCGCGAAAGGCGCGGCG
>CANPWW010000071.1 GCA_947585115.1 uncultured Monoglobus sp. | reverse complement strand
TCGATCGGCAGCGACGCATTTGGCGGATGCTCGGAACTAAGCTCAATCAATATGCCTTTATCGCTGAAAGAGATTGGTGACGGAGCGTTTGAGAGCTGCAACAAAATAACCGACTTGGTTTTGCCTAACTCCCTCGAGAAAATCGGTGACGCAGCGTTTTCCATTACCGGAATCACAAGCATAGAACTTCCGAACTCAATTACCGCAATGGGGAAAAACGTTTTTTGGGGCTGCACAAATCTAAAAAGCCTTATTATACCTAAAAGCGTTCAAACATCAGAGTTTTTATTAACGGGTTGCGACAACCTGCTAACCTTAACACTCCCTAAAAGCATAACATCTCTGACTATTTTACAATGTCCCAAATTGACATACATATATTACGAAGGCACACAAGAAGATTGGAGTAAAGTTGAGTATAATTATTTGCTCGGCGCTGCCATAAGCCCTAAAATTTTATACGAACAATATTAAGGCACAATAATACCAACCTGTCAATATCTCCGGCAGGTTGGTATCTCTGAGACTACTGCTTTTCAAGCAGAACCTTTGCATACTCAAGCAGCTTTGCAAGCTCTTCTTCCGAGAGCCGCTGCATAAGCTGTTTAAGTCTTATGTACAATTCGTCCGACATATAACCGCCTCCTTTCGTCACGGACTGTGTCTTGTATTTTAATAGCGGAGGCGTGCCGAAACAAATCGACTGTTATAATATAGCGAAATATGTACGAATATAACCGAAAGGGGGCTATTATGCCGGTATACAAAGGCCAAAAGCGCGGCACATGGTACGCCTCTCTTTATTATGAGGATTGGACAGGCAAACGCTGCCTGAATAAAAATTTGCTCAAGTATGATTTACCAAATCGTACTTGACTAAATCGATCTATTCGATTGTAGATAATTTAGCATAAGTTATTTTTGAAAGCAACTCAATTATTAAAAGCGACTTGCCGATAAAATGCCCTGTCGCGGCGGGGCTTTTGTGATTTGGAAGATCATGCATTTTAAAAGCCGAACAAGCATATAGTTAATTATAACTTGCTTGGGGGTTGGTTCTGTGAGCTTTGATATGCGCAGCATTTTGGTTTATATATTCGGCTTGGGGCTGCTGATCGTCTTGTTTCGGGTTTTAAAAAAGCCACTCGGATGGGCGGCAAGATTTCTTATTAGCTGCGCGCTGGGCGCGGCCGGCATTTTCGCGTTCAACCTGATTTTCGCCAAAGCCGGGGTGTATCTGCCGATAAACCCGTTCAACGCATTGACTATCGGGGTGTTCGGCCTTCCGGGTTTTGTTGTCCTCTGGGTGCTGGCCTCGATAATTTAGGCGCCGGGCGCCGTTTTACCGAGGCTTCAAATTTTCGTATTTTATCAGAGCGAGAGTCTCCGCGGAGCTTTCGCATTTGTTTATCTTTTCTCTGAGCGCCGCGCCGCCGGGCATACCTTTGAAGTACCACGCCATGTGTTTGCGCCCCTCCAAGGTGCCGCGCCGCTCGCCCTTGAATTTGACCAAAAGCTCAAGGTGCCGCGCCGCGACCTCGCAACGCTTCTCGAGTGAGGGCGGAGGAAGAAGTGTGCCGTCTTTTAGGTACGCGTTGACCCGCTCAAATATCCACGGGTCGCCCTGCGCCGCTCTGCCGATCATAATCCCGTCGCATCCGGTGTATTCGAGCATTTTCTTGGCCGACTCTCCGCCGCGCACATCGCCGTTTCCGATGACCGGAATTTTCACCGCGGCCTTGACCTTTTTGATAATGTCAAGGTCGGCTTCGCCCGAGTAGAACTGCATCCTCGTCCTGCCGTGCACGGTCACCGCGTCGGCGCCGCTCTGCTCGGCGATTTTTGCGAACTCCACAGCGTTAACGCTGCCGCCGTCCCAGCCCATGCGGAACTTGACCGTAACCGGGCAGGGCGCGGCTTTTTTCACGCTTTTGATTATTTCCCCGGCTAAGCGCGGGTCTTTCATCAGCGCGCAGCCGTCACCGTTGTTAACTATCTTCGGCGCGGGGCAGCCCATGTTGATGTCGATCATGTCCGCGCCGCTGCGGAGCGCGTCCTCGGCTATTTTTGCCATCACCTCGGCCTCGTGGCCGAAGATCTGCGCCGCGACAGGCTTTTCCTCATCGAGGACCTCAAGCAGCACCTCGGTCTTTTTGTTTTTGTAAAGCAGGCCCTTGCCCGACACCATTTCGGTGTACATCAAAGACGGGCCGAAGGGCTTCGCGATCAGCCGAAAGGCCTTGTCCGTGACGCCCGCCATGGGCGCAAGCAGCACGTTGCCGTCAAGCTCAATGCCTCCGATTTTAAGATCCAAGTCATCACTTCCCTAAATTTTTTGAAGGATACTCAAATCATTATACAACAGTTCGCGGTCGTTTGCAAGCTCGGATTTTTGCGCCTATCTGTATCTGTCAACATCGCTCAGGGTTATGCCCTCGTTGACGGCGATGTTTATGCCGTTGGCGACGACCGAGGATATGTCTCCGATTATGGTGTCAACGTCCTTGGGCGCCACGATAAAGCTGCCGAACCGCGGCTTTATCACCTCGCGTATCAGCTCGTATTTTTCGTCTGCCATGCCGCCGATTATTTTAAGGATCTTCGCGGTGGGCTTGTCCTTGATTCGGCTCCGCTCGTCGGCCGCGTCCACCAGCATGTCGAGCGTGTCGCCCGCTATCGTCGCGGCGTCCACCACGGTCGGCACACCGATAGCGATCACCGGCACGCCCAGAGTTTCGCGGTTTAAGCCCTTTCGCTTGTTGCCCACGCCCTCGCCGGGGGTTATCCCTGTGTCGGCGATCTGTATCGTCGTGTTGACGCGCTCCATCTTGCGCGAGCACAGCGCGTCAATCGCGATAACCAGCTTGGGCTTTATTTTGTCGGTCACGCCGCGGATTATCTCGCCGGTCTCGATGCCGGTCAGCCCCAGGACTCCGGGCTCTATCCCGCATATCGAGCGCACGCCCTTCTGTATCTCGTCGGGCACGTATTCTTTAAGGTGCCGCGTTATCATTAGTGACGATATCACCTTGGGCCCCAGCGCGTCGGCCGTTATGTTCCGGTTCCCGAGCCCCACCACAAGGATAACGTCGTCGTCGCTGCTCAAGAATTTGTCGGTCAGCGACTTGAGCTCCTTGGCGCACACGCGGCACATCTCCTCGTATATCTTCTGCTCGCCGTAAAACCTTTGAGGCATCTCGATAGTGATATAGTCGCCCATCGGCTTGCCAAGACTCTGTTCTCCCTTCGGGCTGCTTATCACTACCCGCGTCACCTTTATAATGTCCGCCTCGGTGTACTCGTCCACCGATATCCCGCTCATGTCGGGCTCATGCTCCACGCTCTCGGAGTACATCTCCTTTGCCTCCAACGCCAGATCACAGCGTATCTGCGTTTCCATAAAAACCACCTCTTTCCCTAATATCATTTCCAAAAAATTTTAAAATAAAGATAATTTTTAAATTCCGCATTGACCTTTTGGAAATAATATGATAGAATAAAAATGCCAAACAAATTTAATAATTGCGATTATTCTTAGCATGTATTTTTATGCCTTTAGGCAAAAATGCAAGCTCTTTATTCACATGCAGGAATAATTGTGATAAATTTGTTTGGCGACAATCGGAGCTATGTGTTTTTCGTGTTTAGCTTCGGTTGAGGCTAAACACTTTTTATTTTTCAAGGAGGTATATTTTTATGAAAAGGGTTTTATGTTTGTGTATGGTATTGACAATGATTTGCTCGCTGCTGACGTTCACTCCCGCAGCTGCCGCGACAATAATAGACAGCGGCACCTGCGGTACGGATTTAACATGGCAGCTTGGCGCTGACGGAACTCTGACGATCAGCGGATTTGGCGAAATGAATGATATGTCAGGCTACGGACGAACCGCGCCATGGAAAGACTATGTGACCGATATAAAAAAAGTGGTTTTGCCGGACGGACTAATTTATATAGGTTCTTCTGCTTTTTCGGGTTGTGTAAATATGTCGGATGTTAATTTGCCCGACACATTGGAAGAAATAAGCGGAAGCGCTTTTAAAGGATGCTCAAAGCTTAAAAAGATAAATATTCCCCAAAGCTTAACGCAGATTGGTTTTTTGGCTTTTGAGGGGACACCGTTAATAAGTCAGAAGGGCGATTTTAGATTTTTGGGAGATGATATACTTGTTGGTTATACGGGCAGCGGCAAAGAGGTCATAATACCCGACGGTGCGAGAATTGTCGCCGACGAAATATTTGTAAAAGAATCACAAGAATGGCCGGGATCCTACGAACATAATCAAAAAATTACCAAGCTTGTTTTTCCCGACAGCGTAAAGTATATAGGAGAGACTTTGGCGGGTTGCAAGAACTTGGCCGATATTAAATTTCCGTCCGACTTGATCAGTATAAAAGGTCAAAGATTCGATGTCAACGGCAGCATTTCGTGGTATGATAATCAACCCATTGGAGTTGTATATATAGGCGACATTGCATACCATTATAAATCGGAGGAAGGTCCCGAAGGAAACATAGTTCCCGATGTTGTTCAGATAAAAGAGGGCACAAGGGTAATATGCTCCGAATTTTTCGGTTTTTCTGCTATTTCCAAAAGTGCGGATAAAGTTATACTTCCAGACAGCATTGAAAGAGTTGAAGAATATGCTCTTCGCGAAACGGAAGTCAATTTGCCAAAAAATTTAAAGTATATAGGTCATGGAGCTTTTCAGCGTTGTCACATTACTCCGGAAAATATAAAAATACCCGACGGTGTAACAAGGATACATAATTATGGGTTTGCCGTATGCAGCGGCATAACAAGCGTAAATATACCCGCCGGCGTGACGTATATCGGTAGTGGCGCTTTTAACGGCAATGACGATTTAACAAAAGTAGTAATGTCGAATAGTATGACGTACATCGGCTATTATGCATTTGGGGCCTGCAACGCATTAACCAACGTATATTATTCCGGCTGCGAGGAGCAATGGAAAAACACTAAAATAGGGGAAGATAACGAATCATTGATCAACGCGACTATTCACTATAACTATGATATGCCCGTGAGCGAGGTTGTCGTGCAAAATGACAGGATCGAGATAAGCACAAATCTTGACAATCTGGTTGAGCCGGAGAAAAAGAAGAAATCAAAGGTATACGTGGCTCTTTATGACAAAAACGACGCGCTGATCGACAGCTATATCGCGGATTACGACGGAAGGAATATACAAGGCACGCTTGAAAACAACACAAAAGCCGACCATATAAAGGTATTCGTGTGGAACAAAGACGGAAGTCTCGAACCGATAACCGACACGGCCGAATATATAAATTTGAAAAAATAAATAAAAATTCCCAATTAAATCCGAAAGGGGACGGGACGTCGAGGGCGCCGTCCCCTACAACATTTTGCACACTTTTGCCGTAGGAGACGCAAAAAATAGGCGCCCCCTCGGGGGAGCCGGCTGCGGCTTGTCCGCAGACTGAGGGGGAGAGACCTAATCCCTATTCGCTAATTGCTAATCACTACGTTAATCCCTCCCGCGGCGGGGCCGGCGGGAGGGATATTTTTATCTTGAATATGTTTTTGTGATTTTCAGGAGCTTGGCGGCGAGGTCGTCGGTCAGGACGTTTATGTCGGGCAGACGCCATGCCCAGTTTCCGCCGAGGGTCGACGGGGTATTCATTCTTGCATCGCTGCCCAGATCCAGAATATCCTGCATCGTGATTATCGCGGTGTCCGCGGTGCTCATCAGCAGGCTTTTTATAAAGCCCCAGTTGTAGCCCTCGTCCTTTGTGAGACGCAGGTAGTCGACCGCGAAGTCTCTCATGTAATCGGGCAGAGAGTTAAACCAGCCCTTTAAGGTGTCGTTGTCGTGGGTGCCGATATAAGCCACTGAATTTTCGGGGAAGTTATGGGGCAGGTAGTCGCTGTCCTCTCCCGGAGTGAAACCGAACTGCATGACCTTCATGCCGGGCATGCCGCTGAATTTCAACAGCGCGCGCACGTCGTCGGTTATGGTGCCCAAGTCCTCGGCGATCAGAGGCGGCGTCTCGCCGAATTCCTCTTTCACTTTATTGAAGAAATCGCTGCCGGGGCCTTTTAGCCACTCGCCCTCAACCGCGTCGGGCTTTCCGTACTCTATGGCGTAGAAGGCGTCGAAGCCGCGGAAGTGGTCGATCCTCACGATGTCGTACATATTGAGAGCCGCGGACAGTCGCTTCATCCACCACTCGTATCCGGTCTGCGCCAGATAGTCCCAGTCGTAGAGCGGATTGCCCCAGAGCTGGCCTTTCGGCGCGTAGCCGTCGGGCGGGCAGCCCGCGACCTTGATCGGCGTCCTGTCGGGGTTCAGCATAAGCACCTCGTTGTGGGCCCACGCGTCGGCGCTGTCCTCGGCCACGTAGATCGGTATGTCGCCGATTATCCTTATGCCCTGCTTGTTGGCGTATGATTTGAGCTCGTTCCATTGCTCATAGAACCGATACTGAACATAGACCCAGAAATTGATCTCGTCGTCCAAGCGGTTGTAAACCTTGATGATGGCATCGGGATCGCGGCGCACTATTTCGCTGTCCCAGTCGCGGTACATCTTGTGGCCGCTGTCGAATTTGAGGGCCATAAACATGGCGTAGTTCTCGATCCAGTATGAGTTCTCAACGCGGAACTTTTCTATTTGCTCTTTTTTGCGCGCCTTGTCGCGCTCAAACGCGATCCTCAGCACGCGGAACTTGCCGCGGAATATTTTTTCATAGTCGACCTTTCCCGAATCCGCGCCCCAGTCGATATAGGCGTAGTCCTCAAAATTCAGCGCCCCGTCCTCGCGCAGCAGGTCGAAGTCGATAAAATACGGGTTGCCGGCGAAGGTCGAGAACGACTGATAAGGCGAGTCGCCGTAGCCCGTGGGGCCGATCGGCAGTATCTGCCAGTATTTCTGATTGCTCTTTTGCAGAAAGTCAACGAACCGATGAGCCTCGCTGCCCATGGTCCCGATCCCGTATTTCCCCGGAAATGATGATATGTGCATTAAGATTCCGCTTCCGCGTTCCATATAATAACCCCCTCGGTTTGCGTAAAAAGTCAAATTTACAAAGTTAGACACCCCATCCGATTTTTGGGACTGATGAGGTGTCATATTTTTTATTTAGTCAACCGTTACGACCCAGCCCATTTCGTCCTCGGCCTTGCCGGTTTGAATATTGGTTATGGCGTCGAAGATCCGCTGAGTTACCTCGCCGATCTCGTTGTTGTTGATGTGCATAACCTTGTCCTCCCAGCGCAGCTCGCCGACGGGCGAGATGATGGCCGCCGTGCCGGTGCCGAAGCACTCCTCGAGAGTTCCGTTGTCGTAGGCGTCGGCAACCTCTTGGATCGAGATCCTCTTTTCGGAAACCGGAACGCCCCACTTCTTGAGCAGCTGTATCGCGGACATTCTGGTGATACCGCTCAGTATGCTGCCGTTCAGCGCCGGGGTCACAACCTCGCCGTTGATCTTGAAGAAGATGTTCATCGAGCCGACTTCCTCGATGTACTTCTGTTCAACACCGTCCAGCCAGAGCACCTGCGAGTAGCCCTTTTCGTGGGCCACAACCTGCGCTCTGATGCTTCCCGCGTAGTTGCCGCCGGTCTTGGTGAAGCCCGTGCCGCCGCGCACCGCGCGGACATACGAATCCTCAACGTAGATCTTGACCGGAGCCAGTCCCTCGGGATAGTAAAGTCCGCTGGGGGAGCAGATGATCATGAACTTGTACGAATGCGACGGTCTCACGCCGAGGAAAGGATCGGTCGCGATAATAAACGGCCTGATATAGAGCGATGTGCCCTCCTGCTCGGGGATCCAGTCGCGGTCCAGCTCAACCAGCTGCTTGAGGCCCTCCAGACAGAGCTCCTCGTCGATCTGCGGTATCGCCAGACGCTCGTTTGAAACGTTCAGTCTCTCAAAATTCTTGTCGGGTCTGAAAAGGCGTACGTGTCCGTCGGCGGACTTATAAGCCTTGAGGCCCTCGAAAACCTCCTGCGCGTAGTGGAAAACCATGGCGGACGGATCAAGGTCTATCGGACCATACGGAACGATCCTCGGATCATGCCAGCCTTTGCCCTCGTCGTAGTCCATAACGAACATGTGGTCCGAGAAATAAACGCCGAAGGGCAGGTCCTTCATGTCCGGCTTAGCCTTGGGATTTTGTGTTTTGATTACTTTAATTTCCACTTTTATCAATCCTTCCTGATATAGAAATATATTATTTTTAATTTAAACTAATTTAGTATAACATACATATCCGATTATTTCAAGGGGTTTTATCCAAAAAAATCCTAAATAAAATAAAAATCCGCCGCTCTTTTGACAGATTTTTTATCGGCGCGGGTTTATAATTATGGCGGTGATAAAAGTGACGGTGTATATCGACCTGCTGTTTTTGAGCAATCTGATAATAAACTCAATGCTTGTTCTGTGGTCGGGGATAATATTCCGCGAGCGAATGACAGCGGCGCGGGCGCTGCTGGGCGGCGCGATCCTTTCGTGCTATTCGGTGATCATGTTTTTTCCGAGGGCGGGGCCGCTGCTCACGGTCTCGGGAAAAATTCTCTGCACAGCGCTGTTCGTGCTGCTGTTCTACCGCCCAAAGAACCCGACTGCGCTGATTCGGCGGACGGCGGTGTTTTTCGCGCTGTCGCTCATTGTGTGCGGAGCGGCGTTCGCGGCAGCGGCGTGTCTGCCCGGAAGCACGGTCTCAAACGGCGTGCCCTGTTTTGATCTGAGCCTCAAAAAATTGCTGACCGCCTCGGCCGCGGCCTTTGTGATGATCAAGCTCACCGCGGATATATACATAAGAAGCCTGAGCCGAGGCATTGTGAATATGACAATTTTTTCGGGCGGCCAAAAGGCGCGGGCGAGAGTTTTGATCGACACGGGCTGCGAGCTGTTCGAGCCGCTGGGCGGGCGTCCGGTGCTGCTTGTCCGCGGCAGGCCGTTTAAGAGCGGCGTCCCGATAGCCCTCGGAACCGTCGCGGGAGACGGCGTGGTGTTCGCCAAAAAAGCCGACAGGATCATCTGTCGGGACAGGGAGTTCGGAATCAACGCGGGCCGCTGTCTTGTGGCGTTCACCGAGGCGGAGTTTGCGGGCGACGGGCTGTATAACGGCGTTGCGCCGCCCGAGGCGTTTTATTTTAAACACAAAAAATTATTATTGGGAGGAATGAGAATGAAAGGGCTCATAGACAAAATCCAAGCGGTGCTCGGGCGCGCGCTTGTTAAACTGGCGCGGCTCAAAAAAGGCCGCGTCCATTACATAGGAGGAAGCGACACCCTGCCGCCGCCGCTTGAAAGAGACGAGGAGCAGATATGGCTCGCCAGACTGGGCGACCCCGACTTCGCGGAGGAGGCAAGGCAGCTGCTGATCGAGCGGAACCTGCGGCTGGTGGTGTATATCGCCAAACGGTTCGACAGCACCGGCATAGGTATCGAGGACCTGATCTCGATCGGCACGATCGGACTTATAAAGGCGATAAACACCTTCAGGCCCGAGAAGAAAATAAAGCTCGCGACCTACGCCTCGCGCTGCATAGAGAACGAGATACTTATGTACCTGCGCAAAAACAGCAACGTTAAGACCGAGGTGTCGATCGACGAGCCCCTCAACGTGGACTGGGACGGGAAAGAACTGCTGCTTTCGGACATACTGGGCACCGACGGCGACGTCACGCAAAAGAACATAGAGGATGAGACCGACCGCGAGCTGCTGAGCATCGCGCTGAGCAAGCTGGGCGGCAGGGAGCGCAGCATCGTTGAAATGCGTTTCGGCATAGGGCGCGACGGCGACGAGATGACCCAGAAGGAAGTGGCTGACCTTTTGGGTATCTCGCAGTCGTACATATCGAGGCTGGAAAAGCGGATAATAAAGCGTCTGCGCAAGGATATGACAAAAATGCTGACGAGCTAACCTATATTGTAGGCGATGAGCAGATCGTGGACGCGCTCGAAGATCAGCCCAACGGCGAACCATACGGGAGCGTAGTCGAGACGGATAAGACCCATGACCGACAGCCCTCCCGTATAGCGCCACGCCTCGATCCCGAAAAGCCGCAGGAGCCCGCCGCTTATAAACTCCAGCGCGAAGATTACCGACGCCCAGACGCAGCCGCGCAGGAACCAGTTCTCGTTTCCGATCAGCATGTGGACGGGCTCCAGCACCACTACCGCCAGCCCGTAGATAAAAAACATCCAGACCGAGGTGTGGCCTATGAAATTTAACGTCTTTTCGCCGCTCGGCGCCAGACCCGTCCAAAAAATTTCCATGTTCATTCCCAGAAGTCCGTAAATAATATAACGTATAAGCATATGTTTAGTATTGCGCCGCGGAGTAAAATTATACCGTTAAAATTATTTAAAAAATTTTTCAAAAAAAGTCTTGACATCTCAAAACTATTTTGCTATAATTGTCAATGTTGTTTATGAGTTGTCCGCCAAAGCTCGCGGATATTGAGACATGGCGGTATAGCTCAGTTGGCTAGAGCATACGGTTCATACCCGTAGTGTCACTGGTTCAAATCCAGTTACCGCTACCAACACTCGGCTCCTTGGTCAAGTGGTTAAGACTCCGGCCTCTCACGCCGGCTACAGGGGTTCGAATCCCCTAGGAGTCACCAGAAAAACCCCGCGGAATTTCGTGGGGTTTGTTTTATGTCTGTCGCCCGGTTCCTAATTCAGTTTGCCGATTATCTCGGTGTACTGCTCATTCGTCATGCCGTCCAGCCACTCATATCCCGCGTTGTCGATCTCGGCGGCGACCGCGTCGGGATAGCGCTCAAGCAGCTCG
>CANPWW010000070.1 GCA_947585115.1 uncultured Monoglobus sp. | reverse complement strand
AGTGAAATCGCAATTTTCACTCTCCCTGTATACTATTTAATCATTATTAGTCTTTTTTAACTTAATGACATTGCCCGGGCAGGAGGGTTTTATTTATGGCATTTCGTAGGGTTCGGCGGTTTCGGGGGTCCGGTACTCGTGCTTTTCGTAGTACCCGATAAGCTCTCCCGAATCGCCGCGCAGGGCGACCATGTAAACGTCCTTGTTTTCTTTTGTGTTGCGGAACGTGAACACCGTGTTGTTGTCTTTGCTTTTTTTGAACCACGCGACGACCTTTTCGATCGAATCTCGCGACTTCGGGCTGTGGCAGTCCATCAGGCTCTGCCCCACGAGCGCCGCTCCACCGCGCTTTGAATACCGCTCGCAAGCGGCGGGGTTCATGTAAATTATAGTGTGGCTCAGATCGCAGATAACCACCGCGCACTTGTCCGCGTCGATCACGCTTTTGAAGTATTGCGACAAATTAATATCCATAATGATTTCCCTTCTTAAATATTTTTATCCTCCTACTCTATCGTCACCGTGCCGTCTGCATCATCCCACGATACGGTACGGTCAAGCGCCTCCGAAACAGCGCGCAGCGGCACGAATGTCATATCGTCGATCAGCTTTGCCGGGGCGTCCAGAGTTATTTCTTCACCATTTTTTGTCATAATGTCGCTGTCGATCTCAAGGATCACAGAATCATCGCCCTTTATCGCCGTGACTTTTTTGTCCGCGTCGTCCCACAGCACATCACAGCCCAGCGCCTCAAATATGGCGCGCATCGGCACCAGCGTGCGGTCGTTTTCGATAACGGGCGGCTTTTCGAATTCCATTTCCCCGCCGCCTAAAACAACCCTTATCGTTTGCGCGTAATTCACGTTAAACCCCTTACTGTCAAGCACGGCGCCGCCCGACAGTTTCTGCACCGTCAGCTTATGCTTTCCGCGGCTTAAATTCTCTCCGCTCAGCGTGAACGAATAGGGCGGATAGCAGCTCTCGTAAACGTTTTCGCCGTCGATCAGGTACCGCGTCATCAGATACAGCGCCTTCGGCTCGTAGGCGTACGCCGAGAGTTCAAGCGCCTCTCCGCCTGCTATGTCAATTTCGCGCTCGCTGCTGATATCGACATACTCGATCGGGGAATATGACGGATACTCAAGCAGGAACGGCGGCTCAGTCACCGCCTGTTTCACGGCCTGCGACAGCTCAAGCACATTTGTGAGACGGTACTTATAATAATCGCTGTCCACATTGCGGTTGAAATTAATATATATTTTTATCTCGGGATAAACGCGCGGCAGCTCGTAATAGTACCTCCTGAGCTGCTGCTGCGCCCAGTCGACGAACTCCAGGCCGTCTTTGTATTCGGGTCTGCCCGGCGTCTCGCCGAAAGCCACGCTGCCCTCGGTTATGACATACGGCTTTTTAACGCCGTATCCGTCCATATAATCGATCAGGGCTTTCGCGCCGATAACCGCGTTGCTGTAGTCGCCCGCAACGAACGACACGCTGTTTGAGTAATTCGTCTGCTTTGGATCGCCCTGAAAATACGGCATTACATAGAGGCTCATGCCTATCCAGTCGACGTACTCATCGCCGGGGTAGTAGTCGATCAGTCTGATATTCACTGAGCCCACGTTGTTGGGCGGCCACACGACCGCTATATTGTCCTTGGTGTGGGCGTAGTCCGCCACGTAGCGGAACAGCTCCTTGAAATTCTCGGGATGGGTGAAATTGTCGTTGATATTAAACTCTTTGGCGAACACGAGCAGAACGTCGTCGCCCGAGGCGGACATATTGTCGATCGTGTTCATTATGTAGTTCGAGTAATCCTCGGGATTCATTTCTTGGTCTTTAAAGGCGCAGTTCCAGTTGTAAAGGTGCAAAACGCCTGTACGACCGCTGTAGGGCGCGATATCCGCTCGCTCATATCCCGAGGCGTTTGTCAGGCTTTGGTCGAACCAAATATACTCGGTGTCGAGCGCGTTGCTGAAACTGTCATAGGGCACGTCAAACGGCGTGCCGTGATAGATACCGCTGCCCGGCTCGAACTTGCCGCCTCTGAAATAACGGTTTTCGGCGGGCGCCTCGCGGTATATCCTGAAATCGGGAGCGTTGCATATCCGCGCCATACGGCTGACATTTTCATCCATAGTGCTTGCGGACACCGAGGCAAAATTCAGCGCGGCCGCGGCGCAAAGGGCGGCAGCGCTGATTCTTTTAAAAATCTTTGTCAGGCTTTTTTTCATAATAATCCTCATAATAACTCGTGCTTAAAACGTTTGCTGCGGGCTTGCGTATTCGGCTCCGGCTGAGCGTATTCCGCGCAGATACTCGTAAAAATTCGCCTGGGCGGTGTTTATATAGGGGCTCAGGAAAATAAAGCCGATACCGCAGGTGAGACAGCACAGAATTATCCAGCCGATAAAGCTCAGATGCAGCTTAAAGAGCTGCCACTTATGACCGCGCATCATTTCCTTGCCGGCGTTCAGCGCGTCAAGAGCCGAGATATTGTCGTTGTCGGCCAGGATATAGAAAGCCATGGAATATCTGTACGCGGCGATTATTCCGGGAATAACAAACAGCAGCGACCACAGGGCCGTGAAGATCGAGATTAGTAGCCGCAGCAGCACCGCGCGGCCGAATTTTTCCGCGCCGCCCGTGAATCCTCCGAATATCTCGCCTATCACAGGCTGCGCGCCGCGGACGAATCTAAGCAGATAGCGTGAAATTCCGTAAAGCAGAGCCGCGGATATCACAAAGACCGCTATCTCGCCCAGGAACGCCGGGATAGACAGCAAGAACTCGCGCGCTGTGGCAACAGAAACATAACCCGCGTTGACATCTCCGAAAAAGTAGGGCCCCGCCGCAAACATATTATAGATTTGGAGCGGAAGATTCGTGACAAACGACAAAGCCGCCACCGCCAGCGCCGGCACTATCAGAGCCGCGATAACAGCGCCCCAATGTCCGCTGAGCTGGTTCAGCGCCAGTATTTTAAAATTTTTGCTTTTCATTGTAAAACTCCTCTCAATGAATAATCAAAAGAATTATACCACATAAGATTTCGAATGTCAAACATAAGCCCGGAATTTATTTGAGCATAATTCAAATTTCGCGCGAATATACTTTACTGACATAATATATTCGCGGAGGAGAAAAAATGCTTGAGAAAAACCATCGACAAAAAAAACGGCGTTACCGCGCCGTGATCATTGACGGCAAAAAAATCATGAAAGCGCTATTGTTTATATCGGCGGCAGGCATCATAACGGGAATAATTATCTCGGCCTTCTGCGGCGGAGACAAACCCGAAACGCCCGAAACCGCCGAGCAATCCCCTTCCTCCTTCACCGAGGCCGCGGACAACGAGAGCGGAACCGAAAGCGACGATGCGGACAAAATGAATACGGGTAAAAAAAGCGCCGCGGAAAGCCTCAAAAAAATTGCGCGGTATATCGTGGGTTTTGACCCCTTCACGCCTTCGGGAGCCGTCGCGGCTGAGGTTCACGGCGCGGAGATAGTGAACAGCTACGGCATAATAACGCGCGGCGAGGAACTTCTCCCGACTCCCGCGCCCACCGAGACGCCCGCGCCCGAGCAGCCGACCGAAGATGGCGAGCGCTCGGACATAACGGAGATAAACGCCGCGCAGAACGCGAGATACGACGACTATCAAATCAGGATCGGCAACGAGACCTCATACGCCGTTGACATAAACGGCATGCTGGCCGAGCCGCTGAGCTTTGACATGATCGGCGAGGGGCCGAAGGTGCTGATCGTGCACACCCACGCTACCGAGGCCTACGCCGCGGAGGGCGCGGTCGAATACGCCCGGGATGAGAGCGACCGCAGCATGAACACCTCGGAAAACGTGGTGGCTGTGGGAGACGAGGCGGCGAGAGTTTTAAACGAACATGGGATCGAGACCCTGCACGATACGGCACTGCATGACTATCCCTCCTTCAACGGTTCATACGCCGACGCGCTGGAGAGCACCGAGAATTATCTGGCCGAGTATCCGAGCATCCGCGTTGTGCTTGATATTCACCGCGACTCGATCGTGCGCGGCAATGAGATGGCGAAGGTCGTCACCGAGATCAACGGCAAAAAGGCGGCGCAGCTGATGTTTGTGGTCGGCACAGACGAAAACGGGCTGTATAATCCCGACTGGCGCGAGAACCTGAAATTCGCCCTGAAGCTTCAGAACAAGATAGACGAAAAATATCCCGATCTGATGCGATACGTGAACCTCCGCAAGAACCGGTTCAACGGCCACACCACAAAGGGCAGCCTGATAATCGAGACCGGCTCAAGCGGCAACAGCCTGAGCGAGGCCAAATACTCGATGACTCTCGCCGCCGAGTGCATAGCCGAATTCTTAAACGGATTAAAATAAAACAACAACATAAAAACCCCTCCCGATGTAAATCGGGAGGGGTTAAATTTTATTTTACTTGCCGGGTACCGGGTCCGCGTAGGGCTTCAGCGTTGTCGCATCCCACAGATAGAACATCACGTCAACGCTGCTGTCGGCCGAGTAGTCGGCGTTAAACTTCGCGCTTACGGAATTTGTTCCGGCGGGAACCTTTTCGATCTTGAAGTCGATCATCGCGTCGCCTCTGTAGGCCGCGGCTATGAACCATACCTCGCCGCCCGAGTTGTTGACAACCGTTGCGCTGATGTTCTCTTTATTGAGAACGGGCTTATCGGCGTATCTTACCGGAGCGCCGGGATCGGTTGTTGGAGCCGTCGTCGCGGTTGGCGCGGGCGCCGCCGTCTCGGAAGGTTTGTTCGTCGCGGTGGGTACGGGCTCTTCTTCAACTTTCACGATCGCCATAGCGATATAGTCGGACGCCTCAGCCTGCGTAGCTGATTTGTATGTTACCGTATAATTTCCGGGATCAAGGTCTTTCGCAAGATATGTGTAAAGATATACGTCCTCTCCTCCGGCTTTTCCGACGGTGGCTTCCGCGTCAAGCTTTTGATTTGTAAAGCCTTCCGCCGCAAGCACGGGCGTAAGCGTGATCACGTTATTATCTTTGTCGCCTACCGCGAGAACTTCGAACTCATAGTCGCCCTTTTCCTTGATCGTTACGGGAGCCGTAACCACGCTCTCGTTATCGATGCCCGTTATTTTGTTATCCGCGATCTCGGCGAAGTTGTCACCGAATACCGCTTTAACTTCATCACTATAGCCTGTTCCGGCTGTAAGCGTGACAGGCTCCGCCGCGGCATCACCGCTCGACTGAACATCTTTGACGGGAATTACATTCGGCGCGGTTGTTGGCACGGGCTCGGCTGTGGGTGTCGCCGTCGGAACGGGCGCGGAGCCTGTGGTGAACGTCTTGATATCGACGTCGGGCTCGTCTGTCGCCGCTCCGAACGCGCGGTAGTAATACTTGGTGTTCGGTTTTAATCCTCCGATCGCCATACTGTAGTCGCCGCTCACGCTTGCTGTTGTGCCGGTGTCGTGTACCGCTCTTTCAAAGCTGCCGTCCTCCCAGATCTCGAATTTGCAGGAAGCAACGGGAGTGATCGATGATCCCTCGGGCACCGTTATCTCAACGTGTCCGTGCAGCGTCGCGCCCGATTCGGTGATATCGGTCGCGTTGCCTGTGGTGTACTTATACGTGGGCGGATCATCTTCCGTCACGATAACGCGCGCCGTGCTCTCGACTTTGATCGTTTTGCCGCTCATCGCGGGATCAGGATGCGTGAACTCGGCGATCGCCGTCAGTCTTGAGCTGTCGTACAGAATTCCGTTTATCGTCGCTCCCGACTTGTCATCCTTTCCGACAACGCTCGCTATATCGCTGTTTTCCAAAGACCAATCCACTTTTTCTATGACGTAGCTTTCATGCGATTTTACTATATTGATATCGGCGTTGGAGTTTTGTTTGATATATAACTGCGCCGGTTCGAGCGTGAAGCCGATCTGCGGGTAATACTCTACCGGATTAACGGTCTCGGAACCCTGTATGTTCACGTATATGGTGCCGCCGACTTCGTTGAGCTCATTGTCGAGCATGATCATGACATCGGTACCGCTCATTTCCTCGGTGATCTTAACGTCATTGCTCAGCGGGTCTGTCATTTCCGCGTCATGATAGAACGTCACGGTGTCGCCGGGAATAAGATTTATTCCGTCGACCCAAACATACGCGTAGTCGCCGCCGACCTCTGTCTTTGGTATATTGTAAACCTTGGCCGAAGGCGCGCGCGTGTTTTTGTTAACGCCGACCGCCGCGCTTCCGGTGACCGAAGAGTAGTTGAGATCCTCGGGATAGAATAACCAATCATAGGTACCCTCGCTTTCGATAACCACATCGGACGGACTTACAAGTCCGACGCTCTGCCATGCGATAACTCCGCTTAGCGTCTCGTTTTTCACGCCTCTGAAGCTGTAGTTAAGCTTTGAATCATTCAGCGTTTCGCCCTTGTTGACACTCGTCGCCGACACGGAGCCCTGCGGCGCCGCCTGCAGGATCGTCATCGTCTTGGTTATGCTGTTTTCGGCATAATTTCCGTAGGCGTAGATCGTTCCGCGGACATCGTATGTTCCGGCGTTGACGGGCGGCTCGTTCGTCCAGTTTTCGTCCTGTATCTCGGCGGCGTGCGGATCTATATCGCGCCTTCTGTATTCCACGGAAGTGTTCGCCGCCTCGACGCTCGACTTGATCGTTACGGGATGCGGGTTTCCGTCATATACTATCTCTTCCGGAACGTTGAAATCGGTTATCGGGGCTATCGGCTTGTCGCCCACTTCGATTTTCATTTCTCCGGTGAGGATCTCATAGTTTTTCAGATCCTTGGGAGTATATTTCCACTTGTACATGCTCTTTTCTTTTGAGAGCGTTTCGTTCGGATTCTCCCACTCGAGCTTTCCGTCCTTCAATGTCTCATGGCTGTAGGGGTTCTCGAATGTTCCCGTGAAGTGCTCGTCAACAAGGCTTTCAAGCGTCTGGCCCACAACGCCGTTGTCGGAGTTGATCGTTACCATTTGGGGCATGGTCTTTTCTACAACGATCTTGCCCACGGGATTCGCGGTGTCGATCTCGTAGTTATATCCGCTGATATTCATCGGTATTTTCACTTTAACGTCGTAGGTACCAACCTCGCCGGCGGCTGTCTCAACGCTTTGGTCGGTGTAGAGCTCGAACTTCGCTTTGTCTACAGTGTCGCCCGGGGCAAGGCCGCCGCCCTCCGCCTGAACATCCGCCGCTTTGCAGTCGCTCAGGGCAAACGGACGGTTCTCGCCGTAGTGCTTGTGTATTTCCTCGTTCAAGACGAGAGTAAGCGGGCGTCTGTTTATCTTACCCGTAGTGTGTATGGAATCTTCCGACAGCGTGTAATTCGCCGCGTCCTTTCCGTAAAGCGGATAAGTTGCGGGAACCTCAACGCCCGGATTGGCCGTTGTGAACTGATCTTTCGTCAGCACGTTGAGGGTCACGTTCTTTACATAATACGGATCGGCGTTCGCGTCCGCGTATGTTCCTCTGAGCGCGCCCTGAACGATATAGACTTCGTCCTCGGTTCTCTGCTTGGTGTATGTTATCTTTGAGGTGTCGGCTATCGCGGTATTGGTTCCGTCGTATAACTTCTCAAGAGCGTTGCGCAGGCCCAGATTTTGCGAATTCAGCGTGCTCGGTCTGATAGTCATAACAGCCTTCACAACGCCGGGCGCGTAAATATTGTTTCCTTCGCAGGTCGCGTAAACCTTATACCTGCCCGCTTCTAGCGGCGGGCTTGAGGTGTAGCCTTCCGCCTCGTTAAACTCCGTGTCTCCGTCAAAAGACTCGTTTCCGTCGGTCACGGGCTTATATTTAACAGTAATGTTCGTTCCGACTATAGGCGTACCGCCGCGCGCCCATTTGAATGAGGGTATCTGCTCTTTTCCGTTATATGTCTTTTCGGTCGTGGTCATTGTGAGGTTAGTGGCTAATCTTGACGATACAACGACCGTGGCTTTTCCGTTGGCCGGCGAGTTATAGTTATCCGTGTCATTGGGAGTGAACTTGTATTCCTCGGTCAATACCCCGGCTGATGTTATCGGTTTATTGGGCTCGACCCATTCCAAAGTGCCTTTAACTTCCTCATGCGAATACCTATTAACATATATGCCGCTAAGTTTTGACTTTGAAAGCACTCCGTCGTCCGTTATACCCGAGGCAGTAACGACTTTATTTATAGTCGGAGTGACTTTTTCGACGGTTATTTCAGATTTCGTTTCATCCACTTTGAGAGTGACCTCAAAATTTCCTCCGTCAATAGCGTTGGTTTTTATTCCGGTGAACTCATAAGGTCCATCCTTTACAGTCGCTTCTTTAGCTATTCCGTCGCTTTCAAGTTCAACGCCGAGCTCCGCCGCTGTCAAATCTTTACCAATATCTATGCCCTTGCTGTCATAAACATCGCACATAATATCCGCGGGCGTCAGCAGTTTTCCGTACGGCTTTGTTGTGCTCTGCGGTTTGATCTGTACTGTCTTTTTATCGATTTTGACAGTCAGGTCAAAATTCGTCTCAACTCGGCCGCCGCCGGACATGTTCATCGTTTTTATCTGAGTGTTGTATGTTCCGACTCCGAGGCCCTGCTTGGGCGTGATCGTGACCTCGGCATAGTCTTTCCACGTCGGATGGTCTTGTACATCTTTCGCTGTGGGTATGTAAAAAATGCTTTTATCCGTGCCAAGCACTTCATCCGCGCTCTCTTGACTCAAGTTCACATTTTTTATATTGACCGTAAAATTGCTGTCCTGGGTCCATACGCGGACATGCACGCGCTGGTTTCCGGTGTTCTTAAGGCGCAGCACAAGAGGCGTGACAGTTGCCGCCGGCTCGTACTCGACTTTCACATCATCTTCACCGCTTTCGCTCAGCAGCTTATTATACGATGCCGGAGCCGCCGTGGGATTCGGTTCCGCCGAAGTCGCGGGAGGCGCAGTCGGGAAAGCCGCTTCTCCTTTGTTATTCTGAAATTCATATGCGTAAATTTTCGGCTCTCCGAACACCGCCTCAAGGGTTATCTTGTTGTCATCGCTGCCGTCAAAGTTGTCGGAAGGAACGGTTCCGTTCGCGCCGCCTTGATCGGCTTTATCTCCATTGCCAACTTTATTCCATCCGGTGATCACCTTTTTGTCTCCGACAACCCCCGAAGAATCAAGCCCGGGCTGAGACAGAACCAGATACTCGCCCTCCATAACAAGTATTGTGGCCGTTTTTCCATCTTCACCAATTGTGCCTACCTCAGCGTTCGGCACGGTAAGCTTATAGCCTTTTTCCTTATCTTCATCACTCAACCTGAACTTGGCTTCTAAAATTCTGACAGAATGAGACGATACAAGCATTTTATCCTTGCAATTCATAGTGGCGTTTTGAGCCGCCGAATTTTCTTCATCCGTTGGGTTGAGCTGCCAAAGTCTCACGGTATAGTCGCCTATCTGATAATCGTGTGTATCATCCTTATGGAACAATTCATTTGTACCTATCTGCCAACCGTGATAGCGGTGCGTTTTCGCGTTTCCGTCCGGATCGTCAACATGATCTTTTATGATATCACCTGATATGTCGTTTCCCGGAATAATAGATGCCGGCTCGTGTGTGGCCTGCGCCGGACCGTGAGCCGGACGGGCGATCTCGATTTGATACAGGCTGCCGTCAAGATCATAGGTTTTGTTAAGGTCGTTAAAAGCCGCAGCGTGATCTAACCTGCTCGAAAACTCGGTCCAGATCAGATTCTTTTCAACATCATTATCAAAAATGCTGACGTTTGAGGTATCCGCCTTGAACTTCGCGTTTATCAGACGGACTTTGTCCGCTCCGTCGCTTGCAGTTACGATAAGAGGCGAGTCCTTCGAGGTGATCTCTTCAACTTTGCTGCTCGCAGCGTCTTTTATTTCGGAGTTGATACTTTCGATCGGGCTTTCGGTTATTGCCTCGCTGCTCTTAAACACTCTGATCTTGTATTGACCGACAGGCGCGCCTTCCGTGACCTCGATATCATAGCGCTTCGGCCAAGCCTTGAAATTACCTTTATTAAGAAAACTCCACGCGAATGTCGCGTGCGTGTTGTCGCCCTTGGCTTGCACGCCGTACGAGTCGCCCGTGGGCGCGCCGATCTCGAACCACAGGTTATCGTTCTCTTTCGGGATCTCACCTTCGCTGAAAGTCACGTACATTATCTGATTATCTGTGGGCTGCGGATCCGCTATGCCCGTTTTAACATCCTCGGAGATGTTTTTGTTCTCGCGCACAAACGCGCCGCTCAATGTGACGTCCGCCAGTTCGACAAACCCTTCCTCTATTTCGGGCGCGGGCTCCGACGCCGCTTCGGCCGTTTCATCATAGATCGGCTCAGCCGCGATCATCTCGGGCTGCGCTGCTTCTTCTGTTTCAATTTGCTCCTGAACCGCTGCTTCGGCCTGCTCGGCGATGACCGCCTCGTCTACGTCCGTCGGCTCCGCCGCCGCAAGCGACGGCACCAGCGCCAATATCATCGACAGCGCCAGCAGCAATGATAAAAATTTTCTGTTCCTCATAATACTTCCTCCTTAGCCTTTTCATTGTTGCCTGATTT
This sequence comes from uncultured Monoglobus sp., assembly GCA_947585115.1. Lineage (GTDB taxonomy): Bacteria > Bacillota > Clostridia > Monoglobales > Monoglobaceae > Monoglobus. The sequence goes on along the minus strand of CANPWW010000070.1, from coordinate 542 downwards.
TTTTATTCCCTTTACTTACGGTCCGAAGATACGGACCTAATTCTTACCTGATTCTTACCTTTGTAAATATTCTTATATTATATCGTTAATTTTTTCACAACGGTCGGATAAACATCAAATCTCGCCCTGTTTTCGGGTCTGATATCCTATAATAATCATACACTATAACGACCGTTTTGTCAACAGGAAAAATAACATATGGATTAGGAAAATAGTAACTAGGGACTAGGCCTCCCCCCCTCAGTCGGGCTTTGCCCGACAGCATTAAGGAAGCTCTTAGTCAAAATTGCTTGCAATTTTGAAAGATAGCTTTGAACCCGCAAGCAAGCTTGCTGATTATCCCCGAGGGGGCGCCTATTTTATGCCTCCTCCCGGGAGGAGGTGGATTTTCGCCAAAGGCGAAAAGACGGAGGTGGGAACTCGGAATTTCGGGTTGAAAATTTTTGGGTGATATGCTAAAATAACATTAATAATATTCAATCTATGGGAGTTTTTTATGGAATTTTCTTCAATTAATGCCGCGGTTTCGGGGCTGTTCGGAT
>CANPWW010000069.1 GCA_947585115.1 uncultured Monoglobus sp. | reverse complement strand
GTGGTTGAAAAATATAGCGGCACCGTAAAACGTTCTTATCAAAACGGATTGTTTGAGACCGACATTGTGTTGAAAAACTGCTGCGTCTAACGATTGACCTCTTCCGTTTGGGAGAGGTTTTTTGACGCGCGCATAATGTTGTTTACCACGCTTGAGCTGCCGTTCACCAAAACTTGTTGACACGGAAAAATATACGTTATATAGTTAATATCAGGAGGTGTTAAATTATGACAAAATTTTCAAACAAAATTGCAGGATTTTTCGGCAAAAACGAAATTATTGACAAAAAGTACGAGAACCTGTGCGCGATTGGCTGCAAAACTGTTATTGCGGAAGTGATGAGCGCGGCTGTTTTGCTGGCTCTGGCTTGGGCTTGCAACATGCTGGTTGAGGGACTGGTGTTCTTTGCCGCTTACGGAATAATCCGCTCAACCGCGGGCGGCTGGCACGCAAAGACAAAGATCATGTGCAATGTGCTTTACACTGCAACGTTTGCCGCGGTCCTGACTGTTGCTAAGGCGGCTCAATATGTAAATATAGAGACTGCTTATCACATTTTTGCTCAGGCGGCGATCTGCCTGTGGTCGGTTTTGGTTCTGACAAGCTTTGCTCCGGTGCTTAACAAAAAAGTTGAGTTTTCGGATGCTTACATAAAAAAGAGCTACAGAAAAATGCTGTTCGGTATTTTCGCGATAATTGCGGCAATGATCGTTATGGCAATAAGCGGAAGCGCGGTATGGCTCGGAGTAAACTATGCGCTGTCTTTCGCTTTGCTGGTCAATGCCGTTTCGGTAAGCATTGCCAAAAAGAGCGCCAAGACCTCGTCTGCCGTTGTTAAGAAGGACGACGTTAAGCTGACCTTTAAGGATGTTATGTCCTACATAAATGGAAGAAAGCTTGACAAGGCCGGTCTGGTTTGTGCCGGATATATGTGTTGCTTTCTGTTGCTTATAGGCGGCGGAGCCACAACAATGGGATGTCGGCGCAGATTATACGAGCCCGAGGTTCCCGCGAATTTAGCGGATTTTGCAAGAGAGATCAGGAACGCTTAATTATAACGAGAAATATCATTCGCGCCGGTTGTTATTATTGCTTTTAAGCCGCGGCGGATTAAGCCCGAAATCGGGCTGCGTAGGTGTTTATTTTCGTGGTTTTAAATACCGCATCAAGTTTAAGGCGGAGCCGAAAGGCTCCGCCGATGTCTTATTTCTTTTTGTTTTTGCCTCCCGCGAGCTCGAAGCTTATGGCTATATGGCTGTATATCAGCTCGTCCTCGGCGGTGCCGTCAAGTAGTACGGTTATCCAGTGGTCCTTGTTCATGTGGTAGGCGGGGAACACGCCTTCGCTCATTCTCGTTGAGCCTATCATCAGCGGATCGCATTTTAGGTCTATTATGTCGGCCTCGTCTTTTGAGTCAAGGCCCAGCTTGTCTTTGGTTATATTCATTATCACCGCGAACCATTTGTTGTTGTCGCGGCGTCTTAAAACGGCGTAATCGGGATATTTTTCCCATAAGTATTCGGGCCGCGCGCCAAAATTTTCGGCGGCAAATTTAAAAATCGCATCTCTGTTCACAAGAATCACCTCGTATCTAAATATTATCATAAAAAATTTGCGGTTTCAAGCTTTTAAAGAAAATTAAACTCTTTGTTTTTCGGTTAAAAATATTTCTTGAAGTCGGAAAAGTTTTGGGGTATAATAGCATTATCATAAAAATAAAAAAGGTGAAATTATGAGTGATTTTGAATACGCGAAAAAAAGAGTTGCGGAGCTGACCGAGATATTAAACGACGCCAACCGCAAATACTACGTGCTTGACGCGCCGGAGATCAGCGACTTTGACTATGACAAATATCTGCGGGAGCTGATCGAGCTTGAGACCGAGTTTCCGCAGCTTATCAAGGAGGATTCGCCCTCGCGCAGAGTTGGGGGCAAGGTGCTTGAGGGCTTTGAAAACGTGGAGCACGCGGTGCGAATGCAGAGCCTGACCGACGTTTTTGACAAAAGCGAGCTGCTGGAGTTCGACGGCCGCGTGCGTTCGGCGCTCGGCATCGACAAGCCCGAGTACACGACCGAGCTTAAGATCGACGGGTTGTCGGTCTCGCTCGAGTACAGAGACGGTGTGTTTTTCCGCGGCTCCACCCGCGGCAACGGCGCCGTGGGCGAGGACATAACAGGCAATCTGAAAACCATAAAGAGTATACCGCTGAGGCTCAGCGAGCCTGTGCCGTATCTCGAGGTGCGCGGCGAGGTGTTTATGCCCAAAAAGGCGTTTCTTGATTTAAACGAGCTGCGCGAGATCCGCGGCGAGCCGCTGTTCGCCAACCCGAGAAACGCGGCGGCGGGCTCGCTGCGCCAGCTTGACAGCTCGGTAACCGCGGGGCGCAGGCTTGACATATTCGTGTTTAACGTTCAGGCGGTTGAGGGCCTTGAGTTTTCGACCCACACTGAGAGCCTTGAATATATGGAAAAGCTGGGCTTTAAGGTTATCCCGGACCGCGGCGTTCAGCATGGGATCGAAGAAGCGTACGCCGAGATAGAGCGCCTGGGGGAAATGCGCGGAACTTTGGGCTTTGACATAGACGGCGCGGTCGTCAAGCTCAACAGTCTTGACGGCAGGGCGGTTATGGGCGAGACCACAAAAACTCCGCGCTGGGCGACCGCGTTTAAATATCCGCCCGAGGAGCAGGAGACCGAGCTGCTTGACATTGTGCTTCAGGTAGGCAGGACAGGAGCCGTGACGCCGAACGCGGTGTTCACTCCGGTAAGGATCGCGGGCTCGGTGGTGTCGCGGGCGACGCTGCACAACATCGGGTATATCCACCAAAAAGACATAAGGATAGGCGACTTTATAAAGGTTCGGAAAGCCGGCGACGTGATCCCCGAGGTTGCGGAGGTCGTGAAGGAAAAACGCCGCGAGGGGCTCAAAAAATACGAGATGCCCGCCGAGTGCCCGGTGTGCGGCGAGCCGATAGAAAAGGCGGAGGACGAGGCCGCCACGCGCTGCGTCAATCCCAACTGCCCCGCGCGCCAGCTCAGAAGCGTTATCCATTTCGCCTCAAAGGGCGCTATGGACATCGAGGGACTGGGCCCCGCGATCGTAGAGCGGTTTATTGACGAGGGCCTGATCTCAAGCTGCGCCGATCTGTATGAGCTCAAGGCGGAGCAGCTCAGCGGGCTTGAGGGCTTTGGCGAGAAGTCGGCCGAGAACCTGATAGCCTCGATCGAAAAATCCAAGTCACGCGGTCTCGCGCGATTGCTTGCGGCGCTGGGCATACCGCTTATCGGAACGCGCGCGGCTCAGCTTATCGCGGGCCGTTTCGGCGATATAGACAAGGTTATGGAGGCGGACGCGGAACAGCTCTCGGCGATCCCGGATATCGGCGAACGAATGGCCGCGAGCGTTGTTCACTACTTCTCGGATCCGGCCTCAAAAGAACTTATACGCAGGTTCAAGGAATACGGCCTTGATTTGACTTACGAGACCGAGGAAACCGGCGACAGCCTTTCGGGCAAGACCTTTGTCATAACCGGCACGCTGCCGAGCATGAAGCGCGGCGACGCCAAAAAGCTGATAGAGCAAAGCGGCGGCAAGGTCACCGGCAGCGTCTCCAAAAAGACCGATTACCTGCTTGCCGGCGAGGAGCCCGGAGGCAAGCTCGACAAAGCGAACGCCCTCGGTATCCCCGTGATAGACGAGGCGGAGCTCATCAGCATGATAGGTTAAAATATGCCAAAAAACACTTGACAACAATTTCGGAATGTGTTATTATAGCGTTTGGTAACCCATGGCTTTGTTTGCGGGATATATTTCACCACCCCTTACAAAGGCTGTGCGGGGCTAATATATTATGGAGGTGACATAAGTGGATAAGGACGTAAAGCAGCAGATCATTGAGGAATACGCGACGCACGAGGGCGACACAGGCTCTCCCGAGGTTCAGGTCGCGCTTTTGACCTACAGGATCAATCATCTGAACGAGCATCTTAAGACCCATAAGAAGGACCACCATTCAAGGCGCGGTCTGCTTAAGATGGTCGGCGTGAGACGCAGCTTCCTTAAGTATCTTGAAAAGAAGGATATCAACAGATATCGTTCGCTTATCGAGAGACTGGGACTCAGACATTAAAATGCCCGGCAGCCCGAGCCGAACCGGCTTGGGTTGCCTTGCGTTTTATTATAAAGGAGTATGCTTACTTTAGCAGTTAAAAACACGCATCCGAGAGGTGCCTGATTTTAAGTGCTAAACGAGCTGCTCTTTTGAAAAATTATCATATTTCAAGGAGGAATACCAATGTCAAAAATTTATGAAACACAGGTAGCCGGCAGACCCCTTTCGCTGGAATTCGGCAAGGTGGCAGGCCTGGCAAACGGCTCGGTTATAGTGCGCTACGGCGACACCGCGGTTATCACATGCGCGACCGCGTCGGACAAGCCCAGAGACGGGATCGACTTTTTCCCGCTCAGCATCGACTATGAGGAAAAGATGTATTCGGTCGGCAAGATCCCCGGCAGCTTCACGCGCCGCGAGGGCAAGCCGTCGGAGCATGCCGTCCTCACATCCAGAGTTATCGACAGACCCATGCGACCCCTGTTCCCCAAGGACCTGAGAAACGACGTTTCGATCGTTTCGACGGTTGTATCGGTCGAGCAGGACAATTCGCCCGAATTCTGCGCCATGATCGGCTCGTCTATCGCGGTTTCGGTTTCGGATATCCCGTTCAGCGGCCCCATCGCCGCGGTATATGTCGGCCTGGTTGACGGCAAGTTTGTTATCAATCCCACCGTGGAGCAGAGAGAGCAGAGCGACCTTAATCTTATCGTTTCGGGCTCGGCCAAGAAGGTTGTTATGATCGAGGCGGGCGCCAATGAGGTTCCCGAAAAAGAGATGTACGACGCGATCATGTTCGCTCACGAGGAGATCAAAAAGCTGTGTGCATTCCTCGAAAGGATCATCGATGAGATAGGCAAGCCCAAGTTTGATTATGAGCATATAACCGTGGACGAGGCCCTGTTTGACGACATACGCGAGTACGCCGAGGATGGCGTGAAGCAGGCTCTTGACACCGACGACAAAAACGTCCGCGACGCCAGACTGCTGGTTGTCTATGAGGACGTGTACATGCACTTTGAGGACAAATATCCTCAGGAGGAATATAAAGAGCAGATCGACGAGGCGCTCTATAAGCTCCAGAAAACCGTTGTCAGAAACTGGCTCATGTATGACAAAAAGCGCGTTGACGGCAGAGGCATCTTGGAACTGAGACCGCTTTCGGCGGAGGTAGGTCTGCTGCCCAGAGCCCACGGCAGCGGTCTGTTCACAAGAGGTCAGACCCAGTGTCTGTCTGCCGCGACCTTGGCTCCGGTCAGCGAGGCGCAGATCATCGACGGCCTCGGCCTTGAGGACAGCAAGAGATACATGCACCACTACAATTTCCCGTCGTTCAGTGTCGGCGAGACCCGTCCCTCAAGAGGTCCCGGCAGACGCGAGATCGGCCACGGCGCCCTCGCGGAGCGTGCCCTGCTTCCGGTTCTGCCCAGCGTTGACGATTTCCCCTACGCGATCCGCGTGGTATCGGAAGTCCTCAGTTCAAACGGCTCGACCTCGCAGGGAAGTATCTGCGGCTCGACTTTGGCTCTGATGGACGCCGGAGTTCCCATTTCCGCGCCGGTTGCCGGTATCTCGGTCGGCCTTATAACCGATCCCGAAAATGACGACAACTTCATGACAATGGTAGATATACAGGGTCTTGAGGACTTCTTCGGCGACATGGACTTTAAGGTAGCCGGAACCAAAAAGGGCATAACCGCGATCCAGATGGACCTCAAGGTTGACGGACTCACTCCCGCCATAATCAGTCAGGCGCTGGAGCAGACCAGAAACGCGAGATATTATATCTTGGACGAGGTAATGCTCAAAGCAATCGACAAGCCGCGTCCGGAGATCTCGCAGTACGCGCCCAAGATCATAAACATGACGATACCCGTTGACAAGATCCGTGACGTTATCGGCACGGGCGGCAAGGTTATCCAGGGCATCGTAGCCGATACCGGCGCCAAGATCGACATAGAGGAGGATGGACGCGTGTTTATCGCCGCCGTTGACCCCGAGTCGGGCAAGCAGGCCAAAGAAATGATCGAGAGGATCATCAAGGAGCCCGAGGTCGGCGATATTTACGAGGGCAAGGTTGTCAAAATCATGGACTTCGGCGCTTTTGTCGAGATCCTGCCCGGTCATGACGGACTGGTTCATATCTCCAAGCTCGCCAAGGGCAGAGTTAACAAGGTAACCGACGTTGTCAACGAGGGCGATATGATCAAGGTTGAAGTAACCGAGATACTGCCCAACGGCAAGATCAATTTGAAAAAAGTCCTTGACTGATAAAAATAACTAAAGGCTGCCTTATGGCGGCCTTAATTTTATAAATATTAGCACTTGCAATTTGTCATTTAATGTAATACAATAATACTGTATTTTTAGGCAAATTTTTAATTACATATATTATTTTGGAGGTAAGCTATGAAAAAATTAGAGCAGCTTTACGAGGGAAAAGCCAAAAAGGTTTTCAAGACCGACGACCCCGAGGTTTTGATGGTCGACTACAAGGACGACGCCACAGCCTTTAACGGCGAGAAGAAGGGCACTATCCGCTCAAAGGGCATCATTAACAACCGCGTCACTAACCACCTGATGAAAATGCTTGAGGAGCAGGGTATTCCCACTCATCTGATCAAAGAGGTTTCCGACAGAGAGACATTGGTCAAGAAAGTGACGATCGTGCCTCTTGAGGTCATAATCAGAAACGTCGCGGCCGGCTCGTTTTCAAAGAGATACGGCGTTGAGGAAGGCAGAGAGCTGTTGTCGCCCACGCTTGAGTTCAGCTATAAGGACGACGATCTGGGCGATCCGCTTATCAACACCTACCACGTGCTGGCCCTCGGCCTCGCCACAAAGGATGAGATCGACACGATCGCGAAATACGCGTTCAAAGTAAACGATATATTAAAAGAATATCTGCTGGGCCTCGGCATCAAGCTGATCGACTTCAAGCTTGAGTTCGGCAAGACGAGCGACGGAACCATAGTTCTGGCGGACGAGATCTCACCCGACACCTGCCGCTTCTGGGACAAGGATACCAACGAGAAGCTCGACAAAGACAGATTCAGACGCGACATGGGTAATGTTGAGGACGCCTATGAGGAGATCATGAGCCGTCTGATGGGAGAAAAGGTTTAATAAATAGCATCCGATAGGAGGTTTGTTTTGAGTAAGAATGACGAGATTTTCTCCGACTCCCTCCACGAGGAATGCGGAGTTATAGGTATTTATGATATGGGCGACGGCCTCGATGTTGCGCGGCTGACATACTACGGTCTCTACGCGCTCCAGCATAGGGGCCAGGAAAGCGCCGGTATCGCGGTAAACAGCATAGACGAGAACGATAAGATACAAATTCTCCAGTATAAAGATATGGGGCTTGTGCAGGAGGTGTTCAACAACCTTGTGCTCAACGAGCTCAAAGGCCGCGCCGCGGTCGGCCATGTGCGGTACACCACCGCCGGAGCCAGCCGCAGGGAAAACGCTCAGCCGCTTGTCTCAAGGTACCAAAAGGGCACCTTCGCCTTGGTTCACAACGGCAATCTTGTGGATATCGACACGATGCGCCGCAAGCTCAAGGACGAGGGCGCTATATTCCAGACCACCAACGACAGCGAGATCATAGCTCATCTGCTGGCAAAGGAACGGATAAAGACAGACTCGACCGCCGAGGCTATCCTGCGCCTTATGGGCGAGATCAGCGGAGCTTATTCCATGATAATCATGACGCCCAAAAGAATGGTGGTCGTGCGCGATCCGCAGGGATTCAGGCCCCTGTGTATCGGCATGATAAAGAATTCATACGTGTTCGCGTCCGAGACCTGCGCTCTCGACTCTATCGGGGCCGAGTTCGTCCGCGATGTGGAGCCGGGCGAGGTCATAGTCGTTGACAAAGGCGGACTGCACTCATACCGCGACAGATGCGGCGGAAAGACCGCCCTCTGCGTGTTCGAATATGTGTATGTCGCCAGACCCGACAGCGTGATAGACGGTGTGAGCGTCCATGCCGCGAGGCTCAAGGCGGGCAGGTTTTTGGCAAAGGAAAGCCCGGTCGAGGCCGATGTGGTTATCGGAGTTCCCGATTCGGGGCTCGACGCCGCTCTGGGTTACTCTCAGGAGTCGGGCATACCCTACGGCGTGGGATTTATCAAAAACAAATATATAGGCAGGACGTTTATTCAGCCCACCCAGGAGGAGCGGGAATCCGCGCTCAGGATCAAGCTTAACGCCATGCGTGAGGCCGTCAGCGGCAAACGCGTGATAATGATAGATGACTCGATCGTCCGCGGCACCACCAGCGGCAGGATCGTTCAGCTTCTGCGCGACGCGGGGGCCAAAGAGGTGCATGTGAGGATATCATCGCCGCCTTTTAAAAATCCCTGCTATTTCGGCATAGACGTGGCCGACAGAGACTCGCTGATCGCGTGTCAAATGTCGGTGGAGGAAACCTGCAGACATATCGGAGCCGATTCGCTGGCGTATCTGTCGCTTGAGGCGGTCGATAAGATAGCCGAGGGATCAAGATGCTCAAGATGCACCGCCTGCTTCACCGGCAAATACCCAGTCCGCGTCCCCCAAGAAGAAAACCGATAATCACTACGTTCCCACCTCTGACTTTTCGCCGGAGGCGAAAAGCCACCTCCTCCCGGGAGGAGGCAAAAAATAGGCGCCCCTTGGGGATAATCAGCAAGCTTGCTTGCGGGTTCAAAGCGACCTTTGAAAATCGCTTGCGATTTTCACTAAGCGCTTCCTTAGAGCTGTCGGCGTAGCCGACTGAGGGGGGAGCCCTTATTCACTAATCACTACATTCGTAGGGGACGGCGCCCTCGACGTCCCGCCTTACATATGGGAGGCTGTCGGCAAAATCAACCGAGGATCAATACGTTCAAAAGGAGCATAAAAATGAAAAATGAAACAGTTGTGGTAATCGACTTCGGAGGCCAGTACAACCAGCTCATCGCCCGCCGCGTGCGCGAGGCGAACGTGTATTGCGAGGTCGTGCCGTATTCGAAACCGATCGAAGATATAAAAGCGATGGAGCCTAAGGGTATAATTTTCACCGGCGGCCCCAACAGCGTGTTTGACGAAAAGGCGCCCAAACCTGATTTTGCTGTGTTCGACCTCGGCGTGCCCGTGCTGGGTATTTGCTACGGCGCGCAGCTTATGAGCATGGCGCTCGGCGGAAACGTCCACAGCGCGAACACCCGCGAGTACGGAGTGACCGAAATAAGCCTCGATACAGATTCTGTTCTTTTTAAAGGCATGGACAAGAAAAATCAATGTCTTATGAGCCATACCGATAAGGTCGAGGGCCTGCCCGAGGGCTTTAAGGTCGTGGCGACAACCGCCGACTGCCCCATGGCGGCCTTTGAAAACGCCGAGAAAAAGTTTTTCGGCGTTCAGTTCCACCCGGAGGTCAATCACACCCTCTTCGGTAAAGAAATGATAAGAAAATTTCTGTTCGACGTGTGCGGACTGTCGGGCGATTGGACAATGTCGGATTATGCCAAGAATTATATTGAGTACGCAAAAAACAAGATCGGCGACAAAAAAGTGCTTTGCGCCCTTTCGGGCGGTGTCGACAGCAGCGTCGCCGCCGTGCTTCTTTATAAGGCGGTCGGCAAAAATCTGACATGTATATTCGTCGATCACGGTCTGCTCCGAAAAAACGAGGGCGACCAAGTCGAGGAAGTGTTCACAAAACAGTTTGACATAAACCTTGTCCGCGTCAACTGCGGAGACGTTTTTCTTGGAAAGCTCAAAGGTGTGACCGACCCCGAGACCAAGCGCAAGATAATCGGCGAGGAATTTATAAGGGTATTTGAAAAAGAAGCCAAGAAGATCGGAGCCGTTGACTATCTTGTCCAGGGCACGATCTATCCCGATGTGATCGAGAGCGGCACAGGAGACGCGGCGGTGATAAAAAGCCACCACAACGTCGGCGGTCTGCCCGATTATGTTGATTTTAAGGAGATCATCGAGCCTCTCAGAAACCTGTTCAAAGACGAGGTCAGAGCGCTCGGAACCGAACTCGGTATCCCCGAAAACCTCGTGTGGCGCCAGCCGTTTCCCGGTCCCGGCCTCGCCATCAGATGTATCGGCGAGATCACCGAGGACAGGCTCGATATACTCAAGGAGGCCGACGCGATTTTCCGCGAGGAAATAGCGAACGCGGGGCTTGAGCGCGATATCAACCAGTATTTCGCGGTTATAACAGATATGCGAAGCGTCGGTGTAATGGGCGACGAGCGCACCTACGACTACACGGTTGCGCTCCGCGCCGTGACCACCACCGACTTCATGACCGGCGAGTGGGCGCGCATCCCCTACGACGTCCTCGAGACCGTCAGCAAACGCATAGTCAACGAGGTCCCCCGCGTAAACCGAATAGTCTACGACATAACCTCCAAACCCCCCGCCACCATAGAGTGGGAATAGTAGACAGCCCGGCAGAAACGGCGTTATTATGCGGTTTTAGCGGATTTCAGACTTGATTTGATAGCAAAATGATAGCACATCGAAAAACACATTTATTGTAAGTTTCAGGTGGCTTTGGCGTAAAGATTATATTTATATAGAAAAGGCATTATCGACTTTTGCGGTCGGTAATGCCTTTTTGCGTTATTGGTTGCTTTTATCCTTAAGATCGGCTACAAGCATATCGCTTAACTCCTGTGACGGGGTTACTTTGACGTAGCCTTTCAGATTTGCGAAATCAGGATAATGATAACGCCATTTATCGTATTCTTCTTTGGATATTTCACCTGCGTTATATTTCTCCGATTGCTCCGCCCATTGGTAAACCATTTGAAGCAATTCGGGATTGAGCGTTTTGGTATTGGTGAAATGCAGCGTTACTTCACCGTTTTCGAGCGATGCTTTAATGCCGTGTATATCCTCAATTGCAAAGAAGGTGTGCATTAAGCCAAAGTCGCTGTCTATGTCGGGAACCTTCAATGCAAGTGGAGAAACGTCAAGAATGTTCGCAAGAGATTTCACCACATTTTCCTTCGGCGTTCTTGCGGAACCTTCATACTGCGCCATGCGTATATCGGCGGACTTTTCGGGAAAACCGACCGCAGTACCGAGCCACTTCTGCGTCATACCGCGCAGATTGCGAATAAACCGTATTCTTTCGCCTATTGCCATAATAATTCAACTCCTAAATATGTTATGGATAAAGTATATCATAAATGTTTAAGAAGTGTCAAGATATAATAAATAAATTTGTTTAATATTTTT
>CANPWW010000068.1 GCA_947585115.1 uncultured Monoglobus sp. | reverse complement strand
CTAAAATATTAATAACTAACATAACAAACTATCTATCCATCTATCAATCACGCGCGCGTGAAGAAAAACGATAATGTAGGATGGATAGATATGAGTAAATAAAATTCGAAATTAAAAAGTCGACTATGAAAACCTTTATCGCCTGATAACGCACGGACAAATCGAAGGATTATATAATATTCGCGCTGTATAACATAGCCATAACAGCAGATAAAAACAGCAGTCTGATAAAACGGGATAAGCTGTCACGCAGTAGGCGGCCTCAAACACCGAAAAAACGTAGTTTTTTCGGCCAAAAACAGGCAAAGCTATGTCCTTATATTAAAAACCCCAAAAACGCGGTTCTACTGCGTGACACAAAGGCGAATTCTGTATAGTTATTACTTTGAAAATATTTTCGGTTTTCAAGGTGCCGGAGTGGAAAAATAGAGGCCTGCGAGTGACGTAAAAACATTGGTTTTAAAGCCAAAAACAGCCGCGGTAATATACTTATACCATAACCCCTCAAAATGAGGTTCTATTGTTCCACGCATAAGTATAACAAAAGATTTCTATCCTTTTTGACTAAAAACGAATACAAAATAATTAAAACTTGAATTTATATTTTTTCCAAAAAAATATATCTTAAAATTTAACCTATATTTAACTTTGAACTTTTATGATAAAAATGGCTGAGAGATTGTATTATGCTTAAAAAAAATCAAATAATCAAGCAAAGGAGAATAATTGTGAAAAATAAGATTAAAAAAGTATTATCACTCGCCCTATGTCTTGCGTTGGCAACCGGAATTTCACCGAATGCGTTTTCGGCTGAGACAACCGAAAAACCAATCAAAGCCGTAACGGAAAATACACAAGCACCGCCGGAACAGCCGAACGGCGAAACACCGCCTGAAAAGCCTGAGGGCGGAGCACCCGGCAATATGCAGGGCGGAGCACCCGACAATGCGCCGGGCGAGGCACCCGACAATATGCAGGGCGGAGCACCCGACAATATGCGAGGTGAGGCACCCGGCAATATGCGGGGAGAGGCACCCGACAATATGCAGGGCGAAATACCCGGCAATAATGCCGAAATGGACGGCATACAATTTACCGACGTGGATAAAGACGCATGGTATGCTGATTATGTGCGATTCGTTTCCGCCAGAGGAATAATGAACGGAAAAGACGGTATGTTCAGGCCCGACGAAATAACAACGCGCGCAGAATATATCCTTGCGATTTACAACGCGGCGGGAAGTCCCGAATTTTCCGCTCCCGGCTCTTTTACGGATGTGGCAGCAGACTCGGAATACTCAAAAGCGATTGCATGGGCGGAGGCAAACAATATAGCAGAGGGTACGGGAGACGGAATGTTTACGCCCGACGGTTCGCTTACAAGAGAAATGGCAATTACTTTTCTTTACCGCGCGCTTTCCGCTTTAAATCTAACCGCCGATATTCCGACAGAAAGTAAGATTTCCGGTTTCTCGGATAACGCATTTGTTTCGGATTGGGCATTGGAAGCCATGAATACTCTTGTTGATATGGGCATTATTGTCGGGACGGACGAAGGCAAGTTAAATCCGCAGGGAACCCTTGTAAATGCAGAGGTCGCAGCAATGATATACAGAGTTCTGGGAGGAGATAATATCCAAGGCGGCAATCCGGGTAATATGGAACAAGGTGCGCAGCCGGGCGACGGAGCTAATCAGCCCGGCAGCGGCGAAAGTTCCGCAAACGCTTCCGCCGCTACGGTACTTAAGGACGGTAATAATATTATCGGCGGTACATATACCGCAGAGGGAACCGACGAAAGTGTGTTTGAAGCTTCCGGGGATGTAAAGGCGTCTATAACTGACGCTACCATAAATAAAACCGCGGGAACGGCGTCAAGCGCCGACGTTGCCGATTTTGAAGGAGTAAACTCCGCCGTCAGAGTATACGGGAACGCCGACGTCACATTAAGCGGCTGCACGATAGAAGCCTCAGCGAAAAACGCGACGGGCGTATTCGCATATCAGAACGGCAAAATTAATATTTTCGACAGTACCGTTACCGTATCGGGCGGAGGCGCAGGCGGAGTGCAGGTCGCCGGCGGCGGCACGCTGTACGGAAATAATTTGAACGTGACAACGGAGAGTAAAGCCGCGATTCGCTCCGACAGAGGCGGCGGTACTATAGTTATTGACGGCGGAAGCTACACCGCAAAGGGTAATGACGGATGCCCCATAATTTATTCGACGGCCGACATCACTGTTAAAAATGCCGAGGGCACCGCAACAAATTCGCAGGCAATCATCATTGAGGGTAAAAACAGCGTAACCTTAGATAACTGCACGATTTCGGGAAGTGATCAGTCCACAAAAGAGGGCAGCATACCGGCAAATGTTCTTCTTTATCAAAGCTCATCGGGAGATGCTGCCGAGGGAACAAGTGTGTTTAATATGACAGACAGCTCTCTTACAGCTCAAACAGGAGTAATGTTCTACTGCACAAATACGGACAGCGTTGTAAATATTTCAAATTCAGAACTGACTCTTTCCAACAATGGGGATTTGCTTCTTGTGTCCGCCGGACGCTGGGGCAAGGAAGGCAAAAACGGAGGCAAATGCACTTTTAATGCGGCAAGTCAAATCCTTGAAGGCAATATTACCGTTGACAGTATTTCTTCCATGTCGTTTAATTTGACCGATAGCGCTTACACAGGTGCGATCCTTAATGAGGGAACCGTCGATGTGACTATGGATGCGGAAAGTACATGGGTCTTAACCGGTGACAGCTCAATATCATCGCTTTCGGGTGACACGTCGGGTATCGACCTTAACGGACATACGCTTCTTGTTAATGGCAAAGCCTACATCGGCTGAAAATCACAGACTGAATATTATACCGATTTCGCGCTTTGGCGGCTTTGCTTTTTAGTAAAGCCGTAATTTAATTTACATTTAAGCGTAAGTATGATACAATTACAGCAAGGAGACAGTAACATTATTATTGTGCCGCAAGGCGGCGGAACGGAGATTAAAATGAGATTATTGATTGTTGAAGATGAAGTTCGTCTTAATAAAACATTAACGGAACGTCTGACAAAAAGGGGTTATTCGGTTGACAGCTGTTATGACGGTGAGGCCGCCTTATACTACATTAATTCTGCGGAGTATGACGGAATTGTTCTCGATGTAATGATCCCTAAAATAAATGGATTTGAGGTGCTTAAAACAATTCGCGAAAGAAAAATTCAAACTCCGGTATTAATGCTCACCGCGAAGGATTCCGATGAGGATATTATCAGCGGTCTTGATAATGGCGCGAACGATTATCTGACAAAGCCATTTTCCTTTGATGTGCTGTGCGCGAGAATAAGGGCAATGTGCAGAATTAAGGATAATATCACAGACAGCACATTGAAAGCCGGGGATTTAACTGTTGACCTTTCAACGAGAATTGTCAGACGCGGTGATAATGTAATAGAGTTGTCCGCAAAGGAATACTCTATTCTTGAATACCTTTTACTAAATAAAAACATCGTCATATCAAAGGAAAAGCTTGAGGAACATATTTGGAATTATGATTATGAAGGAGGCTCAAATGTAATCAAAGTATATATACATCATTTAAGGAAAAAGATAGATGAGCCTTATGAAAAAAAGCTGCTCCACACAATTAAAAATTCGGGATATGTTATAAAGGATTTATAAAAATGAAAAAGACAACATCAATTAAGGCAAGAATAACAATCTGGTATATGGCCATTATGCTGGTGCTGATTTCAGTTGTTCTGATATCGGTCGGTGCGCTGTCATATCGTCTTTATGCGGTTAATATGGAAAACGAGCTTAAACTGCAGGTAACTCAGGTTGCGGAAAAGGTCAAAACGAGAATGAACGACGATGCCTATTTTTCGGTCGAAAATAACGAGGAATTTAAAAATGTTACAATATACCACAGCAACGGTCAATACGCTGCAGGTCAATATAATTATAATTTGGCAGAGATTGAGTTTGCGGATGAAATGCTCCGCAGAGAAATTGTTGACGGCAAAGAATATTTGGTTTACGATGTTTTTAAAGGGCTTGAACCGGAAAATCCGAAACCGGCGCCGAATAAGTCAAAGCCGGAGGAGCAGGACAATGAAAATGAAACAACCGAAAATCCAAAACCGCCGCCGAAAAAGCCGGATTCTACATCCGAAAATCCAAAGCCCGGATATTGGATAAGGGGCGTAGAGTCTGTTGCTTATCCAAAAATATTTGAACATTCCGTTCTAATCAGTCTGCTCATAATTATTCCGTTTGTTCTTGTTCTGACTGCTTTGGGAGGTTATTATATTACAAAAAAAGCGTTTCTTCCCGTAAATAATATCATTCATACCGCTGATGATATATATTCGGAAAATGATATAAAGAAACGTATACCTATAAACCCAAACGCACATGAGGATGAGCTGCATAAACTGTCGTTGACGCTTAACAGAATGCTTGACAAGATCGAGGACTTGATAGCGCAGGAGAAGCAGTTTACTTCCGATGCGTCTCATGAGCTTCGCACGCCGATCAGCGTAATACTCGCTCAAGGCGAATATCTGCTTGATATTTCGGAGAACGAAAAGCAGAGGGAACTTGCGCAGGATATTGTAACAAAGGCAAAGCAAGCCGCCAAACTCATTTCAAGGCTCTTGACGCTTGCGCGAATTGACAGCAACAGCTTGAAACTTCGCAAGGAAAAGGTTGATCTTCATTTGATCGCGGGCATAGTTGCTCAGAATATGAAGGAAGCGGCAGAAAAAAAGCATATAGATATAATAGTCCATGCAGACGGCGAACCGATGATTTACGCGGATGAGTCTCTGATTACGAGCGCGTTATCCAATCTTGTCAGCAACGCGATAAAATATGGAAATGAATCGGGATATGTGTTGATTTCCGTATCCGAAGTTGGCAGCAATGTCGAAATTACCGTAAAAGACAACGGCAAAGGCATAGCCGGTGACCAGATTGAAAAAATATGGACGCGCTTTTACAGAGTTGATGACGTCCGCAATGACGAATACGGAAGCTGCGGCTTGGGACTTTCAATGGTAAAAAGCATAATTGAGCTGCACGGAGGCAGTATAAGCGTTTCCAGTATTTTGGGCGAAGGCACGGAATTTAAAATAATTTTGGGAAAATAATTTTTGAAAATGATTGATATTTTAACCTTTATTTAACTTTGACGGTTTATATTTTAAAATAAAAACAGTTGAAAATTGCTCTAAACCGGAGGAGACGGGTATATGAAAAAGAAAATCATATTAATTTCAATCGCGGTTATGCTGATACTCAGTATTACCGCATTGGCGGACGAGATCGACTTTGGTATTACGGAAACGGAAACAGGCCTTTCGGTATCGTTTACCGCGCCCGAGAGCGGCGGAATATATGTGATAGGAGCCGAATACAGCGGAACGATACTGAAAAAATCAGCGGTATGGCATATCTTTGGTGCTGTGCAAGGGGAGAAATACACAGCGGAGCTTAACGGTATCGGCGACGGAGCAAGCATATTTATTTGGGATGACAATCAAAAACCGCTTTTCGATA
The DNA here is from genome assembly GCA_947585115.1 of uncultured Monoglobus sp. Lineage (GTDB taxonomy): Bacteria > Bacillota > Clostridia > Monoglobales > Monoglobaceae > Monoglobus. Next base: position 5,940 of record CANPWW010000068.1, on the reverse strand, counting down.
AGCAGTATTACGGCGAACCCATACCCACGGCAGCTCCGGACAATACACCTGACCCGAACGCGACACCCTTTCCGATACCGGAGGGCGACGGGATCATTCATCTGAAAAATACGGAGATCGACGCTTCGGGAGTGGACGGCGTTACGGTTGACGGCACGACCGTTACCATAACGGCAGTCGGCGACTATATCATAGAAGGAACGCTTAATGACGGTCAGATCGTCGTATCGGACGCACTCGGCAAAAAGGACGCGGTAAATATAGAGTTTCGCGGCGTTAATGTGACCTGCTCAGACAGCGCGCCGTTTAAAGCAGGCGGCGGCATGATAGAAATAACGCTTGCCGACGGCACGACAAATACATTTACCGACACATCGGCTTACACAAATTACACAACATCAAAAGACCCGAAGGGCTGCTTCTATTCCAAGCGTGACCTCGACATAGGCGGAGCGGGTACGCTCAAAGTCAACGGAAATGTCAAAAACGGCTTGGTATGCGGCGCGGATATGAAAATTAAAAAGGGCGCTGATCTTGACGTGACGGCTGTAAATAACGCGGTTAAAGGCGATAACGGAGTGGAATTTACCGATAAAACCGGCACGGTTAAAATAACTTCGGGCGGCGACGGCATTAAGTCAGACGCGATCGACACGGATATTGTCGCTTCGGGCGCGATCGAAGCGGACAAGGGCTATGTCACGATCGCGGGCGGTACGTTTGACATTGACACGGTCGGCGACGGAATACAGGCGGATAATTACTGCGCGATAACAGACGGCGATGTTACGATTAACTCCGGCACGGAGGGCATTAAAGCAAACGAGATAAATCTGCCTGTAATAGCAGACGACGCGGTTGTTGACAATCAATTTGTCAACGGCAAAATTACGATAAGCGGCGGAACGCTTAATATTACGTCCGGTGAGGACGGCATTAAGGCAACGGAAAGCGTGACCGTTTCCGATACGGCAGACATAACGGTAAAGGCAACGGGTACCGACACAACCGACGGAAGCGGATATGACGGCATACAGGCAGGGGAAACGACGGAAACAATAAGCGGCAATACAACAACAGAAAAGGTAGCAGTCGCTGGTGTTGTGACAATATCGGGCGGCACTGTTGATATTACCGCGTCCGACGACGCAATTACTGCAAGCGGCAGCTTCATTATGACGGACGGAACGCTTACCGGCTCGGCTGACGGCGATTTTATCAAGGCGTATGAGCTTGTGGATATTGACTCGGGAACGATCGACGTCGCGGCAAAATGCGACGGCATACAATCCGGCAAAGCGCTTGTCGAAACGACGAGCGGCACGACCGTTACGAAGTCGGATTATACCACGGGCAACATTGATATCTCCGGCGGAAATATTACCTTTGTGACAAACGGCGGTCATGGGACAGTCGTATCCGACGACGCCGACAGCTGCAAGGGCATTAAGGCGAACACGGAGCTTAACGTAAGCGGCGGAGAACTTAATATTGACAGCGCGGACGACAGTATTCATTCAAATTGGAACGTGACGATTACGGGCGGCAGTTTCACGCTCGCGACCGGCGACGACGGTGTGCACGCGGATTACACGTTGACGCTCGGTACGGAAAACGGTTCGGATGATGACTTTAATATTGATATTACAACCTCTTATGAGGGTATCGAAGGCTCGGTTATAAAAATGCTCAGCGGCACGACCTATCTCGTTGCAAGCGACGACGGAATTAACGCGGCGGGCGATTACCAAGAAGGAGCGGCGATTTCCTCAATTAACGCCATTGAATTGACCGCCGGCCCCGGCGGCCAAGGCGGACCCGGCGGCAATCAAGGCGGTCCCGACGGTAATCCGGGCGGCGGCACGGGAGGCTGGGGACCCGGTTGGGGCAGCGACGACACATCGCCCTACGGTATGTTATACATCAAGGGCGGACGATGCTACGCCGAAGCAAACGGCGACGGCGTTGACTCGAACGGCAGCATTGAAATGAGCGGCGGTATCGTGATCGAAAACGGTCCGACAAGCGGCGGCAACGGGGTGTTCGATATAGGTGATTCAAACGGCTGCTACTTCAGGATAACAGGCGGAACTCTTATCGGCGCGGGTACAAGCGATATGACCGTAACTCCGACCGTCAGCGGACAAGGTTATGCCGTAACCGGCGGCTCCGGCGGAATGGGCGGAGGACCCGGTCAAGGCGGAGGCGCAAGCTCCGGCAGCGCCGGAACTTCCGTTCAGATCACAACGGCGGACGGCACATTTACGTTTGTTCCCAAAACCTCATGGAGTTGGATGTTTGCAACAATGCCCGAAATGACGTCAGGCGGTTCATATACAATAAAGACAAATTCGGGAATCACGGCAGGAACCCGGATTTTCGGAAAAACTGTTAATAATACTTTCTACGGACTTGTTAAAAATAATTAATTTCTTCATGTAGTCAAGACCACCGGCTTAGCCGGTGGTTCTGCTTACGGTGTAAAGTGTGTGACGAGTGATGCCCGGTTTTTATTATGCGCCTATTAACAAACTCCTTACTTTTGCTTATGATGTACTTGTATCAGATACTTATACAATAAAGGGGGCGATTTGTCATTGATACCAAATTTTCTTCCGCTATTCATACGCTGATTTTGATTTCCGAATCCGCGAAGTCCCTCAACTCGGAGGAAATTGCTGCAAGTGTCGGGACCAACGCCAGCTACATTCGGAAAATTATCGGTCTGCTCAAGAAAAAGGATATTGTAGAAAGTCGCCGCGGTGTCAGCGGATTCACATTAAAGCCGAAAGCGGAGGAACTTACGCTCCTTCAGGTTTATCGGGCTGTAAATGAAACGGAAACGCCTCGTATCTTTGACCTTCATCAGAATTCAAGTGACGAATGTATTGTCGGACGGCATATCAAACCGGTTTTAACCGATATGTTCACTGAGATCGAAGATACATTTTCCCATGCACTTGCAGAGAAAACGCTGGCAGACTATATCAGCCTTATACGGAAAAGGATTTAGACGCAGCGCTTCGACTGCTGAACATTTTATCCTATATATCATCATCAAGGAGGCTTTTTTATGAATGTAGTAGAAATCGTATTCAGTCCCACAGGAGGCACTGAAAAGATAGCCGATATTAAAGGTAGCCGATATTATCGGAAAACAATTGGAATGAAAACCCGGCAAAAATCGATTTGAGTGACGCAAAGGCAGACTTTCGCAAATATGAAATCACCGAGCGGGATATGGTCGTTATCGCCATGCCGTCCTTTGGAGGACGTGCGCCCGCTGTGGCAATCGAGCGGCTTAAGAAAATCCACGGAAACGGAGCAAACTGTGTCCTTGTTTGCGTATATGGAAACCGGGCATATGAGGATACGCTTGCGGAGATGGAGGATGCCGCAAAGGAATGCGGTTTTATGGTAGTGGCAGCAATATCCGCTGTCGCGGAACATTCAATAATGCCGCAGTACGCCACAGGCAGACCCGATGAGGCGGATAGGAAGCAACTGACGGATTTCGCCGACCTAATCGCCGGAAAAACAGGGTCCGTATCCATGATCCCGGGCAACCTACCCTATAAAAAAGCGGGCGGTGCGGGACTTGTGCCGAAGCCGGACAAGTCCTGCGTAAAATGCGGGTTATGTGCGAATACGTGTCCTGTCCGGGCGATTGATTCCAACCAATTTATCGCTGATTCTAAAAAGTGCATCTCATGTATGCGTTGTATGAAACTGTGTCCGCAAAACGCAAGGAAGATCAACGGAATGATGGTTTCTGTGGCAGCTCTGGCAATCAAAAAAGCCTGTTCTGTCAGAAAAGAAAACGAGTTGTTCCTATAAGGCAGAACGGTATAAAGGATGTCGTACTATGAAAACCGGCGTTATAGATGTAGAGTTGTTTCGAAGAATTTATGCCTGCGTGGTACCGGACTACTCCGTATGTTCACGGATTTATTTGCGATTAAAGCCCTTTGTCCCGTATGCAGTCTGCTCGGTAAGCGCATAGCCCTCTTTTTTTCCAAGATTCCAATATAGTTTTGAGCGGAAAGAAAATAGAAACACACGAAACATTTGTTTTCAATGGAGTCGGATTTGTTTCAGAATTTTTAATATTTGTATTTATGTTTGGCTTATTTTAGGTTCATTTGAAAAAGCATATCCGCGTAAATCCACGGATATGCTTTTTTGTGTAATTCAATAATATTAATTATTACTTGGCAAGCGCTGTCACCGTTACCGCATACCTGATCGCATTTTGGGATATTGCGGACAATATGCCGTAACCATAGTTTCTCGTTTCGTCGTTTTCGACCGCTTGGCGTATCAGAGTATTGGCTCGTCCGCTTGCGGCGCCATATCCTAACCCGTCATAAACCTCGTCAAGTATACTTCCCATGATACTCTCGGTGATTTTGACTGCTTCTTCCGAAACTCCGTCGGGCAGTGATTCTCTGGGGATTTCTGCCGCAAAGCCTGCAACGCTTGACGCGAGAACAGCGATAGATAAAACAGTAGACAGAATAAATTTTTTCATAACAATCATCCTCCAAAATATATTTTGATATTAATATTATATCACATATCCTTATGGTCGCCCAGCCTTTTGTTTTAAATAATCGTAAAAAATATTTTGTTTGGTCTGTATATAGCGCACAATCAATACTTCAAGCTCATTAGAATTTTTCTTTGGAGCTGCCATACTTCATTCATTTTTTCTTCGTAACCGCTGATTAAATACCGCCTACGGCTTGGCACACTGCTTGCTTGCGATAATTCCGTCATATCGCCCAAAAGCTCCTTGCCATACACAAAGTATGCCGCGTCACTTTTGAACAATCTGACGAAATTCCTGCCGGCGCAATCAGCATACCATATTTGATCAGCGGTTACTTGTAGAGCTTCTATGTCGTCTTTGTAGATCGAGCCAGTCTCGTTTACGCGCTTTGCGATTTGATTTATGTTTTTGCCGATAGCTTGCAGCTCTTTGGCGTATTCTTTTATCGGCGTTAAGTCTGTGTAGATTATGTAGCCGTCTATTGCCATTTTGCGCATGTAAGCCCCGATCTTATGTATGGGCAGCTGCGCCATTTTCTTCTCGATAAGCTCGCGTTCTTTTTCCGTTACTCTGAATTTTATTTGAATATTTCTCTTTCTGTTTTCCATGCGTATACCTCCGAAATTTAATAAAGGGTTTGGGATAATTTCCCAATATTTTTTTGCGTATAAAACGGCTTGTCCGTTTCGCAAAACCGCGAACGGGTACCCATTCGCTTTGCTTGCTGTTATTCATAATTTGCAAGTAAAGTGATTTTGATTTATTAAAATTGGGTACCCGTTTGCTGTGCTTGCTATACTGCAATTTTTTATTAAGCCGCCGCAGGCGAGGCTTAATTGTATTATACGTTAAGGCTTATATGAATTTTGTCAAAATCAGGCGAGAAAGGTTTTTATCAGAGTAAATTATATATTTTGTTTTTGATATTTATATCTTCAAACTCGGATAAGCTCGAAAGTTTTGGATAAGTTTTTCCGAAAAACATGGCCCATTTTTTGAATTTTTTTGTTACTTATATATGTAAGGGAAAATTCAAAAGGAGTAAATTCATTCCGAATGCTCGAATAGGCTCGAAACTTTTGGATAAGTTTTTTCAAAAAATCCCACCAGTTTTCGGCTTTTTATAGTTACTTATATTAGAGGGATATTTTTAAATCGATAAGCCTGCGGCATTCTGATGACTGCCTGTCTTGGGGCGTCGCGGACAAATACAAGATATCGTAGAAAATTTTAATAAAAACCCAAACAGAGCATTGACATATTATTTAAAACGGCGTTATACTTAATATACGATGGCGCCAAGGTGAATAATGGAAAGGAGATTCATCAAATGGCCTCAATAAGAAAAAGAAACAACAGTTATCAGATTATTGTAAGCTGCGGTTGTG
>CANPWW010000067.1 GCA_947585115.1 uncultured Monoglobus sp. | reverse complement strand
CGAGTATGTCAACCTGCCGCTCAGCGAGATGAACTGCTGCATTGAGATATCCAAACGCGATCCGCTGTCGGAAAAGCGGTTCGTGAACGCGGACGAGCTGAGGAACACGCCGTGCATACTGGTGTCGGCCAAAAATCAGTTTGAAAACGACCAAACCCACTATCACGAGATATACGGAATAGACGGCGAGTTTGTGTTCGCGGAAAATCTTGAGGAGGCGCGGCTCATGGTCGTGAGCGGCAAAGGCTATACGCCGGTCGAGGGCGGCAGCCTTCCGCATCGGTTCTCAAAGGACATCGCGCGCGTTCCGCTGAGCCGCCGCGGAAAGCCGATAAAAACAAAATACTGCGCTTTTTGGAAAACCGACAACACCAAAAAATGTATCAAAGACTTCGCGGATATACTTAAAGAACAATTCGGATAATATTGATTTGTGTTATTGACATAAAAGCGTATCGGTAATATAATTAAACACAGTATCAAACCGTATTTTAAAATAAGGAGGAACTAGACGAAATGACGCTTTTAATAACGGTTTTCGCGGCTGTGGCGGCAACGCTTGTGTGGTACAACACAACGAGCGATATGAAGCTCGGCTTTCTCGCGCTGATGTATTGGGGCGCGTCGCTGATGTGGCTCGTTGACGCGGTCGCGGAATATTTGGAGATCGGCGCGGAATATTTCAATCCCGCTCCGACCGATATGCTCAACGACGCTTACCTCGGCCTTTCGGTCGCGGCGCTGGGGCTTGTGATATGGCTCGTCATTGTGCTCATAAAAGACCCGAAAGGCAAAATCAAAAAAATGCTTAAATCGAATTCCCAATAATAATCCGACAAAACGACCCTACTAAAAATATAGGGTCGCCTTTTTTATTGCAGCACGCTGGCCGGCATCCGCGCAAACGGCGTTTTTGCGCGTGTTTGACGGGCTTCAAGAAAGTCACATATTGTGTTGTAATATAAATGTAACCACAATATCTGGTATTTTTAACAAAAAAACCCTTGCATTTTATAATCAAGTGTGCTATTATTAAATGCAGATGCGAAAAGGGGATGTAAAAAATTGAAAATTATTAAGAGAAACGGCTCGGAGGCAATATTCGACTCCGGCAAGATCAAAGCGGCGGTCAGCAAGGCAAAATTCGCCGGCGACCATCAGGACGAGCTCACGAAGCGCGACATAGACGACATAGCCAAAGCGGTCGAGGAATACTGCGCCAATATGCACCGCGCTCTTTCGGTCGAGGAGATCCAGGAGCTGGTCGAGACTGAGATCATGAGCCACGGCGCGTTTGAGATAGCGAAGCGCTATATCCGCTTCCGCTTTACGCGCAGCCTCGTGAGAAAGACAAACACGACCGACAACCAGATACTCAGCCTGCTTGAGTGCGACAACGAGGAAGTTAAGCAGGAAAACTCAAATAAAAACCCGACCGTGAACAGCGTTCAGCGCGACTACATGGCGGGCGAGGTCAGCAAGGACATCACCGAAAGGCTGCTCCTGCCCGAGGAAGTCGTTCAGGCGCACAAGAACGGCATTATCCACTTCCACGACTCGGACTATTTCGCGCAGCACATGCACAACTGCGACCTGGTTAACCTTGAGGACATGCTCCAAAACGGCACGGTCATCAGCGAGACCATGATCGAGCGTCCGCACTCGTTCTCGACCGCGTGCAACATCGCGACCCAGATAATCGCGCAGGTCGCCAGCAACCAGTACGGCGGCCAGAGCATAAGCCTTACGCACCTGGTGCCCTTTGTTGACGTGTCGAGACAGACAATAAGAAGGCAGCTCGAAAAAGAGCTTGAGGAGATCGGCGCCGAGTGCTCCGAGGAAAAGCTGAGCAAGATCGTTGAGGAGCGCCTTAAGCTTGAGATCAGCCGCGGCGTGCAGACCATTCAGTACCAGCTGGTGACCCTGATGACGACCAACGGCCAGGCGCCCTTCGTGACGATATTTATGTATCTCGGCGAGGCGCGGAGCCCGCGGGAGAAAGCGGATCTGGCTCTCGTTATAGAGGAAATGCTCAAGCAGCGCATCGAGGGCGTTAAAAACGAGGCGGGCGTCTGGATAACTCCCGCGTTCCCGAAGCTGATATACGTGCTCGAGGAGGACAATATACGCGAGGATTCGCCTTACTGGTACCTGACCGAGCTGGCGGCAAAATGCACCGCCAAGCGCATGGTGCCCGACTATATATCCGAAAAGATGATGCTGCGCCTCAAGATCGACAAAAACGGCGACGGCAACTGCTACACCTGCATGGGCTGCCGCAGCTTCCTTACGCCGTACGTTGACGAAAACGGCAAGCCGAAATACTACGGCCGCTTCAATCAGGGCGTTGTGACGATCAACCTTGTTGACGTCGCCTGCACAGCTATTGAAAACGGCGGAGACGAGAAAAAATTCTGGGAGACCCTCGACGAAAGGCTCGAGCTGTGCCACAAAGCGCTGCGGTGCCGCCACGAGCGTCTTGTGGGAACGCTCTCGGATGTGGCTCCTATCCTCTGGCAGCACGGCGCGCTGGCGAGACTTGAAAAAGGCGAGCCGATCACCAAGCTGCTCTACGGCGGATATTCGACGATCTCGCTGGGCTATGCGGGTCTTTGGGAATGCGTGTACGAGGTCACGGGCAAAAAGCTCACCGAGCCCGAGGGCGAGGAATTCGGCCTTGAGATCATGCGCAGACTGAATGCGGCCTGCAAAAAATGGAAGGAAACCGAGAATATCGACTACTCGATATACGGCACGCCCCTTGAATCCACGACTTATAAATTCGCGAAATGCCTGCAAAAGCGCTTCGGCATTATAAAAGGCGTGACCGACAAAAACTATATAACAAACTCCTACCATATCCATGTGACCGAGCCGATCGACGCTTTCTCGAAGCTTGAGAAGGAAGCGCGGTTCCAGGAGCTTTCACCCGGCGGCGCCATAAGCTATATCGAGGTGCCGAATATGCAGAACAATATCCCGGCTGTGCTGGAGGTCCTCAAGTTCCTGTACGACCATATCATGTACGCGGAGCTCAACACCAAGAGCGACTACTGTCAGGTCTGCGGCTATGACGGCGAGATACAGATAGTAAACGACGACGACAAGCTCATATGGGAGTGTCCCAGCTGTCACAACCACGACCAGAATAAAATGAACGTCGCGCGGCGCACCTGCGGATATATAGGAACGCAGTTCTGGAACCAGGGCCGCACGCAGGAAATCAAGGAAAGGGTACTTCATCTGTAATGAATTACTGCGAGATAAAAAATTTTGATATAGCAAACGGGGAGGGCGTTCGCGTCTCCTTGTTTGTATCGGGCTGCACCCACCGCTGCAAGGGCTGCTTTAACGAGATAGCCTGGGATTTTGACGCGGGCGAGCCCTTCACGCGGGAGACCGAGGACATGATCATAGGTATGCTGGACAAGCCCTATATAAACGGACTGACGCTGCTGGGCGGCGAGCCTTTCGAGCCGTCAAACCAGCGGGGACTCACTCCGTTTTTAAGGCGCGTCAGGGAGCGCTTTCCCGAAAAAAATATCTGGTGCTACACAGGATACACATACGAGACCGATCTGCTGAGCGAGAGCCGCGCGAGATGCGAATGCACCGACGAAATGCTGTCGATGATCGACGTGCTTGTGGACGGCGAGTTCATAGAGGCCGAAAAGGACATCTCGCTCGCATTCCGAGGCTCGCGGAACCAGCGCATACTGCGCCTGAAACAAAAATAGGCTCATACGGCCTTTTAACGACTTCGGCGAATTGTAAGGCCGTCTATTCCGGACCGAAAAGTCGATTTCCGACTTTTCGGTCTTATTTTTTATAACGCCGATATTTCTGTATTACGACCATCTTAAATTTAAAGAAATGACGTTCACGCCGTCACAGATGACTTTTATGTCAAAGCGTTGAATTTATGCTCAAAAAATGTTAAACTCATTTTATATATGCTATAAAATCATTTTCAAATCGGCAATTTATTGTTGAAATATCACAATTTTTGTGATACGATAAAGTAAATAAAAATTTCGGAACGGTTTGTCCGTCAGAGCATGGGCGGCAGCGCTTTTCGGATATGTGAGCTTAAAAGCGCAACCGTATAAATCCAAAACGAAAGAGATGAATATGAAATGTTGAATTTATTCAGAGAACAAGCAGCGAAGCACGGCGACAGGATCGCTTTGTCGGAACCGTCAACGGGCAGGACGGACACCTACAGGCAGCTTGACGAAAACGCGCGCCGCGTAGCCGCGAAGCTTAAAGAGCAGGGGATTCGGCGCGGCGACGCCGTGATGATAACAGCCGCGAGGGGCATCGGATTTATAGAGGCCATGTTCGGCATACTTATGGCGGGAGGCGCCTATGTGCCGCTTTCCGACCATTATCCCGCGGACCGCAAAGCGTATATACAAAGCGACTGCGGCGCGAAGATCGTCATTGACGACGCTTTTATAAACGACGCGTACGGCTTTGAGCCCGTATCCGAAATATGCGGCGTAAAACCCGACGATACCGCGCTTATAATTTACACCTCGGGCTCAACGGGAAAACCCAAGGGAGTTATCCACGACCATGAGTCGATAAAAAACGAGGTCCTGCTTTACAGCGGCATTTTGGATCTTAAAGATGATGATATATACGGAATCAACGTCGCGTTCTACTTTATTCTATCGGTGGGTGATATTTTTACGGGTCTCGCGAACGGCATTACCGAAATAATAATCCCCGATGAATTAAAGGGCGATCCCGAAAGCCTTGCCGATTTTATTGACGAGCACAAAATAACATCAGCCGTTATAATGCCCAAGGTGCTGCGCTACTTCACCCGAAAGGGCGGTAGCCTGCGCACCGTTGTGAGCTGCGGCGAGCGCTTGTCGCAGATCGCGCCGGACGGCTATCGGCTTTTGAACTGCTACGGCATGACGGAGCTCACGGGAGAGTGCCTAACGTTTGAGGTGGACAAGGCCTATGACAACACCCCCATAGGAAAGCCGAGCGGCAATGTGAGCGCTTATGTGCTTGACGAAAACGGGAACCCCGCCGACGAGGGCGAGATCTGCATCGCGGGGCATATGGCCAAAGGATATTTGCACCGCCCCGAAGAAACCGCCAGGGCCTTCACTCCGAACCCTTTTAAAAACATTGACGGCCACGACGTGCTTATTCACACGGGCGATCTCGGCAAACGGCTGCCCGACGGAAACATTCTGTATCTCAACCGCAAGGACTGGATGCTTAAAATAAACGGCCAGCGCGTTGAGCCGGGCGAGATAGAATCCGCCATACGGGAGATAGACGGCATAAGCGATACGGCGGTAAAGGATTTTATAGACGCGACAGGGCAAATATTCCTCGCGGCGTATTACATATCGGGCTGCGAAAAGGACGAAAAAGAGCTGAAAAAAGCTCTTTCGTCTAAGCTGCCCAAATATATGGTTCCCGAGTTTTTCGTGCGCCTTGAAAAGCTGCCCGTAAACGCGAACGGCAAGCTTGACCGCGGGGCGCTGCCAAAACCCGAGATCGACCTGAGGCGCGCCGAATACAAAGCTCCCGAAAACGACAGACAAAGGCTTATCGCTCAGGCGTTTGAGGAAATTCTCGGCATCGAAAATATAGGAATCAACGACGAGTTTTTCGCGCTCGGCGGCGATTCAATAAAAGTGCTCATGCTGCAAAAGGTATTGAGAGAAAAAGGAATAGAAATATCCGCGAGCTCGGTTTTCACTTCGCAGACCCCGAAGCTGCTTTCGGAGACCGTCGGAGACGGTTCGGAATTGTCGTCCTATAAAGGCGAGGAGGCCGACTCATATCCGCTCACAAGGGCGCAGATGAGCATTTATCTTGATTGTCAGGACGAAAAGGGAACCGCGTACAACAACGTGTTCTCGCTTTTGCTGCCAAGCGATATGGCGGACGAGACGCGCCTGAAAAACGCCGTTGAAACGGTGCTGAGCGATTATCCGATACTCGGCGCGTCGGTTAAAATAATTGACGGCGTTCCGTCGCTCGCGCCATCGGGCAGGAAGATAACGGCGGAGATAAAACAAACCGGTATCACCGACAAAAACACGCTTGCAAAAAGCGTTGATCTGCCTTTTGATCTGGAAAACGATCTTCTCACGCGAGCGGTTATTTTCAAAACGCCCGCGGGGCTGTGCCTTGTGCTTGTTATGCACCACATTGTCTGCGACGGCACCTCGGCCTCGATCGTAGTAGGCAATATTGCCGCGGTATACGGCGGCGAGCCGCCCGCCAAAGAGGAAATGAGCAACCTGACCCTCGCGCAGTACGAGGCGGCGCATCCCGAAATCACCCAAGCCGACAACGAATTATACAGAAAAATGCTTGATAATATCGAGGGCGACACCGAGCTTTACAGCGACGACGATCCCGAGCTTGCAGGTTTTAAAGGCAGACTCGGCGTTTATGACACCACGCTTTTTACCCAAAGACAGGAACTGTCGGGCAGGCTTATCGCCTCTTTAAGCGAGCGCCGGTTTACCGAAAGCACGCTGTTTATGAGCGCTTACGCGTATATGCTGAGACTTTTCTGCAATCAGCAAAACGTGCTTTTCTTCACGGGCGAAAACGGCAGGCACGACCCCGTTTTGCAGAACACCGTCGGCATGATGGTGCACAATCTGCCCGTGATCGCGCATATTGACGAAAACGCGGACTGCGCGGATTTTATGGCGGATATGCAGAAATCTTTCCATGAGCTTGTCGCCCATGACGGCGCGGATATTCCGCAGCTTTGCGGCGAGTACGGCATACACCCCGACTGTTTCTTTGTATATCAGGGCGATATGCTCTCGGGTGTGAATGTGGACGGCAGGTACATACCTATGGAAATGCATGTTTCGGAGGATGTGATGACGTCGCTTACGCTTCATGTGCTCAAGCAGAACAGCGGAGACTATCGGCTCAGATTTGAATACGCGGCCGAAAAGCTGTCGGCGGAGACCGTAAAGCGCATGGCGGAAGTATACACAATGATAGCGGCGGGGCTCTGCGGCGGCGGAAAGCTCAGAGATATACGCCTTGTCACCGATGAGAATATCGCCGAAATTGAGCGCTTTAACCAAACGGAAACGGATTATCCCGCCGCGAATATCGTGTCAATGTTCAGGGAGCAGGCGGCAAAATATCCCGACAGACCCGCGGTGCTCTTTAAAGATGAAACTCTCACCTATTTGCAGGTAGATGATATTTCGGAGCGCATAGCGGGCAAAATACGCTCACTCGGCATCGGCGGCGGCGATGTTGTTTCCGTGCTTATACCGAGATGCGCCTATATGGTAACAGCCTCTTTGGGCGCGCTTAAATCGGGCGCCGCTTATCAGCCGCTCGATCCCGCGTATCCGGCCGACCGCCTGGCGTTCATGATGTCGGACGCGGACGCGAAGCTGCTTATAGCCGACGAGGAGCTGCTCTCAAAAGTGCCCGAATACAAAGGCGAAGTATTGCTCACAAAGGATATTCCTGATCTTCCCGACCTCGGCAGAACAGAAAAAGACCCCGAGCCGAACGACCTGTTCACGCTGCTTTACACGTCGGGCTCAACGGGCGTGCCCAAGGGCGTAATGCTGGAGCACGGCAATATTGCCAATTTCTGCCGCTGGTACAGAGACTTCTATAAAATGGACGAACATTCCCGCGCGGCGGCTTACGCCAGCTACGGGTTTGACGCGAATATGATGGATATGTATCCCGCGCTGACAGCGGGCGCCTGCGTCTGCATTGTCGAGGAGGAAATAAGGCTTGATCTTATAGAGCTTGAAAAATGGTTTGACAGGCTCGGCATAACCCATTCCTTTATGACAACGCAGATAGGACGGCAGTTCTACTCCATGGCCTCTCCGGAAAAACTGAAATATCTCTCGGTCGGCGGAGAAAAGCTTGTGCCTGTCCGTCCTAAAGACACGGACACGCGTTTCTATAACTGCTACGGCCCGACGGAGTGCACCATATTTACCACGGTCATGCCTGTTAAGCGGCTTTATGAAAGAGTGCCTATCGGCAAAGCTATCGCGAACTACAAATGCTATGTTGTGGATGAGAATCTCCGCAGACTTCCTCCTCTTGTGCCGGGCGAGCTGCTTATCGCGGGCCGCGGCGTCGCGAGAGGCTATCTGAACAGAGACGACCTGACCGAAAAAGCCTTTATCCGCAACCCGTTCAGCAACGACGAGGACTACAAAAGAGCGTATCGCTCCGGAGACGTGGTTCGGCTTTTGCCAAACGGGGAAATAGATTTTATCGGAAGAAACGACGGTCAGGTCAAGGTGCGCGGTTTCCGCATAGAATTGACCGAGGTCGAGGGAGTTATCCGAGAATTTGACGGCGTGACGGACGCCACCGTCCAGGCATTTGAGGACGAGGAAACCGGCGAAAAATATATCGCGGCATATATTGTCGGCGGCGGCGAAATAAATATTTCGGCTCTGAATGATTTTATAAGAGAGCGCAAGCCGTCATATATGGTCCCGTCCATAACCATGCAGATACCGTCGATTCCTCTGAACCAAAACCAAAAGGTCAATAAGCGTGAACTGCCGAAGCCGGTAAGAAAACAGGATGAAATTATACCGCCGCAAAACGAAACGCAGAAAAAAATATTCGATCTTACGGCGGAAGTGCTCGGCTATGCCGATTTCGGAATCACGACCGATATTTATGACGCGGGGCTTTCATCAATCGGCGCCGTCAGACTGAATGTGCTCCTTTCAAAAGCCTTCGACGCGCCCGTAAAGACCTCCGACCTCAAAGAAAACAATACCGTTGAAAAACTCGAACGGTTCTTTGCCAATGCCGAAAAGTCCGAAGTTTTTGATTTGCAGCCCGACTATCCGCTCACAAAAACCCAGGAAGGCATTTTCGTCGAGGCGATAGCCCACCCCGAGACAACCATATATAATATTCCGGTGCTGCTCAAGCTCGGCGGCGGCATTGACGAAAACAGACTTAAAACCGCCGTTATCCGAGCGATCAACGCGCACCCGTATATTAAAACAAGATTGTTTATGGACGACGACGGCAATATCAGGCAGCGCAGAATGGACGGCGACCTTTCATTTGACGAGAGCTCGATAGAAACCGTTGTCACCGATGATATAGAAAGCATAAAACCGCGGCTCGCAAAGCCTTATAATCTGCTCGGCGGAAGATTGTTCAGCGCGAAACTGATAAAGGCCGACGGCATGTATTTGTTCCTCGAAATGCACCATATCATAAGCGACGGCGCATCTTTAAGCATAATTCTGAGAGATATTTCGAGGGCTTATGACGGCGGGGAGCTCGCCGCGGAATCATATTCAAGCTTTGAGGCCGCGCTTTCGGAGGAAAATGCGAGAGCCTCCGAGGACTACGCCAAAGCGAAGGACTATTACGCCTCGCTGCTCGGCGGCTGCGACGCCGACTGTCTGCCAAAGCCCGACAAAAGCGAGAGCGAAACCAAAGCGGGCTTTATGACCGTCCGCTCCTCGCTTTCGCCGAAAGAGGTCGAGGCGTACTGCCAAAAGCACAAAGTTACTCCGAACGGCTTTTTCAACGCGGTGTTCGGCTTTGTTCTCGGAAGATACAACAACGCTGACGACGCGGTATTCACGACGATATACAACGGCAGAAGCGATTCCAGAACGGAAAATTCTCTGGGAATGTTCGTAAAGACGCTGCCCGTATACTGCGATATCGACGGCCAAAGGACCGTTTTGGAGCTTGTTAAGGAAACAGGCTCGCAGCTGCTTGACAGCATGGAAAATGATGTTTATTCCTTCGCGGAAATTTCAAGAGAATACGGCGTCAGCGCGGACATAATGGTCGCTTATCAGGACAGCGGCATTTCCGAGCATGTTATCGGCGAAGAAAAATGCGGGGTAACGACCCTGAGCCTTGACGCCGCAAAATCAAAGATCTCGGTGGATATAACCATTAAAGACGGCGCCTATGAATACGCGGCCGAATATTACGCCAATCTCTACAGCGACGGATTTATAAAGACCTTTATGAGCTCCATGGACGCCGCGGCTGCCTCGTTTATCGCATGCGAATATATCGGCGAGGTGTCGATGCTGTCAAGCGAGGACGCCGAGGCAATCAAAAGCTTTAACGACACCGATTATCCGATCGAGCTTGTGAGCGTGAACAGGCTGTTTGAGGCGCAGGCGACGGCGCATCCCGAGCGAACCGCTGTTATTTCGGCCGGCGAGAGCCTGACATACGGCGAGTTAAACGCGCGTGCCAACAGGATAGCCCGCTCGCTGATAGAAAAGGGAGTGCGGCTCGACGAGCCCGTGGGCATGCTGCTGCCGAGAGACGTTAACATTCCCGCCGCGGAGTACGGAATAATGAAAGCCGGCGGCGCCTTCCTGCCCATGCTGCCCGATTATCCCGACGACAGAGTGGATTTCTGTTTAAAAGATTCTCACGCGCGTTTTGTTATAACAACGGACGAGCTGAAACAGGAGAGGGCGGAGCTTTTCGGCGGCAAGCCCTACGCCGCGCTTGCATTGAGCGAGCTTTTGCGAAACGAAAACGCTTCGGATCCCGAAACGGATATTCCCGAAAACTCATTGGCCTACTGCATATACACCTCGGGCTCAACGGGCACTCCCAAAGGCGTTATGATAGAGCACGGCAGCCTCTGTAATTTTGTGAACGCGAATCCGAAAAACAAAGAGACATTTGAATATGTAAACGGCGGAAAAACCGCGCTCGCGATCGCGGCGGTATCGTTTGATGTCTCCGTGATGGAGATCCACATTTCGCTTTGCAACGGCATGACGGTGTGTATCGCCACGGACGAGGAGATACACGACCCTCTCGCTCTCGCTAAGCTTATAGAGGAAAACAATGTGGAAATAATGAGCGGCACGCCCTCTTTCATGACGAATATCGCGGAAATACCTCAGACTGCAAAGGCATTGTCGCGCATAAAGATGTATGATCTCGGAGCGGAAGCGTTCCCGCCCCCGCTCTACGGACTGCTGCGCAAAGCGAGCCCCGACGCCGTGATAGTCAACGGCTACGGCCCCACCGAAGCCACCGTCAGCTGCATATCAAAGGTGATGACCTCCGGAGAAAACATTACCATAGGCAACCCTGCGGCGAATGTCAAAGCCTATATTATCGACAAACACAGACATATCCTGCCCGCGGGCGCGAAAGGCGAGCTGGCGATAGGCGGTCTGGGCGTCGGCAGAGGATATGTCGGCCTTGAGAAAAAGACCGCTGAGGCGTTCATCGAGCTCGAAAACGGACGCGCGTACCGCAGCGGCGACATAGCGAGGTACCTGCCAAACGGAGAGATAGAATTTTTCGGCAGAGCGGATAATCAGGTCAAGCTGAGAGGCCTCCGCGTTGAGCTTGATGAGATAATGAATGTTATGTGCGGCTATCCCGACGTTACAAACGCCGTTGTTATCGTAAAGGGCGAGGGTCAGCAGCAATATCTGTGCGGATATTTCACCGCCTCAAAACAGATAGAAAAGCAGGCGCTTACCGAGCACCTCAAAAAATCCCTCGCGCATTATATGGTGCCGTCGGTGCTTATACAGCTTGATAAGCTGCCGATGACAAAGAACGGCAAGATAGACAAAAAGGCGCTGCCCGAACCCGACGCGGCGCAGCAAAGATCAGCCGGAAGAAAAGCCGTCAACGACACGGAACGGATATTCTGCGACATGTTCGCCGCCGTGCTCGGCCTTGACACGGTATATGCCGACGACGATTTCTTTGAGCTCGGGGGCACTTCGCTGCTGGCCTCAAAGATAGCCGTGCGCTGCATGACGCAGAATATTCCGGTCGTCTATAAAGACATTTTCGACAACACAACGCCCGAGAAACTGGCGGCGTTTGTGAACGCTTCGGAAACGCCTTTGGCGGAGACAAAGACCACGGCTGAAAGCACGGCTGACGAGGAACAAGAACCGCTTTATGACGTTTTGAAATACAACACGACGCAGCATGTGGGTGAAATTAATTACACGGACATAGGAAACGTTCTGGT
>CANPWW010000066.1 GCA_947585115.1 uncultured Monoglobus sp. | reverse complement strand
TCTTTGTTCTTTAACATTATATCATATTTGGAGTTCATTTTCCTTTTTATTTGTCACCCATCAATTGTATCGTAACAGAACTTTTTGTATTTATAAAATTATTTGTTTTTATAAGCCAAAAAGGCGGCGTATGATTTCAGGGTCTCTTTGTCGGCGGCGGAGAGGCCGGCGGGCAGCTTCAAGTAATCCGCGGCCGGGTCGAGCGTCTCGGTACACGACGTAACGCCGAGCAGATAGTCGACCGACACGCCGAAATATTTTGCCGCCGCGATCTTTATCACGTCGGGCGGCTCACTCTTGTCCCTCTCATAAGATGAGATCGAATGTTTGTTGATCCTGAGAATTTCCGCCAGCTGATCCTGCGTCAGTCCCGCGTCCTTCCGAAGCTCCGAAAGCCTCTCGCCTATCATATCATCACGCCCTAAATTTTATTATAAAATTATTATAGAATATAAATCTATTTTTTAATAAAATATTGACAAATTAGTCAATTTGTTTTAAAATAGTAGAGTATTATTCGATTTTGCGCCCAATATTACGATAATTATTCAATAAAGTTTTTGTTTACAATATCGGATAATTGTGGTATACTAAACTCACCACACAAATTGAATATTTTTTGTATGTTGAGGTTTTAACAATATACGCATTTTTACTTGTTAAAAATGCGGCTCTATTTCGCGTATTGTTGTTAAAACCTGCGAAATCAATTTGTGTGGTAGCAATAGGAGCAAAGCATTTTTAGTGCGGCGCCCCGTTGCGCCGCACTTTTTTAGTTGGAAAAAATAAAAAATATATACAACTCAGGAGGGAATTATGAAGAATTTAAAGAAAACAATGTCAAAAATTTTTAAAGTGGTTCCGGCACTGACGCTGGTGTTATGCTCGCTGCAGCCTGTGGCGCGATCTGCCGTGTATGATGAAATGCGCGTTTTGGAGCCGCCTATTGCATATGAAGAGAATGATTACGCAGTTGCTGTAAACGAGGAACTTAACGCAGCGCTTGAGAATGGAAACGGCGCGAAGAATGAGGATAGCGATGAACCCGATGCATCATCCGAGCCGACAACGACAATGGACCCTGACGCAACCGATGAACCCGACGCATCATTCGCGCCGACAACAGAGCCCGACGCAACCGATGAACCCGACGCATCATTCGCGCCGACAACAGAGCCCGACGCAACCGATGAACCTGATGCCTCGGAAGAACCGAGCGCGTCAGCTGCGCCTACAGCCACCCCCGGTTCGGGAGGATCAAAAACACATTCGAAGAAAGATATAGTCAATAAATACAACAATATTGTAAAAAATGACGCGCGTGATGTATTTGATGAATATCCTTCCTTAAAAGCTCCGTATAAAGCAGGAAGAGTAAATCAAAAAATTCTGCAGGAAGGTCTTGAGTATTACAATTTTATGAGATATCTTGCGTATTTGCCTCCCGTTGAAATGACTGATGAAAAAAATGATTTTGCCCAACATGGAGCAACATTATTGGCAGCAACAGACCAAATGAGTCACACTCCACCTCAACCTTCTGACATGGATGATGAATTTTACCAAACCGCCTATGCCGCAACTTCAACAAGCAATATAGCCATGGGCGTTGACAACCTGCGGTTCAGCGTTGGGTTGTGGATGGATGACGGTGATAGTTCGAATATCGACAGAGTGGGTCACAGGAGATGGATATTGAATCCAGATCAAAAATATATAGGCTTTGGTCTCGTTCCGCCGTATTCAACGGTGGCTGTCTTTGATGAGAGCCGCAGCGAAAAAGTTGAATACGATTACATTTCCTGGCCTGCGGAAGGATATTTTCTCAAAAATGTTTTTTCAATAGAAACACCGTGGTCTGTATCGCTTAACCCTAAAAAATATGCTCGCGCCAATATGAATGACATATCGGTTTCGATCACTCGCGAAATTGATAATGAGAAATGCGTCTTGGATAAGAGCGATTACTCATCAAACCCCAACGAACACGACGCGTATTTCAATATTGACAGAGACGGTTACGGAATTCCCAATTGTATTATATTCAGACCGCCTTATAACTTTCTAAGCAAAGATTTTAACGGAAAATATATTGTTGAGATAAATGGAATATGTGACAAAAACGGAAATGAGACGTCCTTGAGCTATCCTGTGGAATTTTTTGGAACAAATTTAACGATTGATGCGAAAAGCGGAAACGGAGGCAGAATTTCTCCCTCAGGCAAAGTCACCGTGGAATATGGCAGCGATATCACGTTTAAGATCACACCGTCAAGCGGATACAAAATATCGGATGTACTTGTTGACGGCTTTTCCGTCGGCAGCGTGTCTGCATATACTTTCGAAAATATAGAAAGCGATTCGTCGATAGAAGCGATTTTTGAAAGAACATACAGCAATAATAATGGCACCGGCGGAGGCGGCTTTTCAAGCGGCGGCGGATATACCGGCGGAACAAGCGGCACGGAACCATCATACACGGAACCGCCCTCAAATACAATACCTTCAAGCGATGGCGGATCTCAAAGCCTTTACGGTTCACTGCCGTTTACGGATGTGAGCGCTTCGGATTGGTATTATGACGGGGTGAAGTATGTTTATGACAACGGGCTGATGAACGGCACTTCGGCGACGAGGTTCGAGCCCAAGAGAACCATGACGCGCGGTATGCTTGTGACGGTGCTGGGCAGGGCCGAGGGCGTCAGCGGCGGCTCGAGCAGCGTTTTCTCGGACGTGAATCCGAATGAGTATTACGCGCCATATATCGCTTGGGCTTCAAGCAGCGGTATAGTGAACGGAGTAGGCGGCGGAATGTTCGCGCCCGACGACATAGTCACCCGCGAGCAGATCGCAAAGATATTTAAGGGCTACTATGAATATTTGGGCGACACAACAAATGCATCGGGCGCCTTGGATTACGCGGACGCGTATCTTATCAGCGACTGGGCCGTTCCCGGTGTGGCGTTCTGCAAAGAAAAAGGTCTTATGCAGGGCAAGGAGGGCAACATGTTCGACCCGCAGGGCGGAGCCACAAGAGCCGAAGCCGCGACGATCCTTATGCGCGCAGGCATCGGGTAATAGAATTTCAATTGCGGGACATTGTACGGGATATGCAGCGGAGCTTCGGCTCCGCTTTTGCTTAAAAATTCCGCTTGGTGGTTAGGGAACAATTTGATATAATATATCAATAAAGTTCCCTAATCATGATAAAAATAAGGCCGTTTGGGGGAACGGCCTTATAAATTAAAAGGGAGGGAGTTATGTTTAAACTCTGTAACAATCACTTGTTACGATTATTATTATACCACGATTTAAAAATTGTGGGTGAATAATCTGTAAAGAAAAAATTAACTGTTTATGAATAATTCACCGATTTTTGTAGAATAATATCGAGCTGATTTTACGCGCCCTTTTGGAGGGAGATAACGCTCAGACCTCCGGTCTCGGGCGAGAATATAAAGGACTGGGTTATAACCGAGGACGTGTCGCCCGACAGCGTGTTGAAGTCGTTTCCGGCGTATTCGTAATCATCTCCGTTTTGGGTGTAATATCTCACGGCTCTGGTGACTGAGGCATCCTCGCCGCCCTCCTGCGGATTGTTGTACTCGTCGCCGTATACCGAGGCGAATTCCTCGACTGAGGTTCCCAGCTTGATGCCGCGGGGCGTCACGAATCTTTCGGGGCTGTCGCTCTGCTCCATATTGCCCGAAGCCACAACGAGGCGCGAAACGTTCATGTCGTCGTCATACTTGATCGCGATCCCGCTGTAGAATCTGTTGTCCTGTCCGTCGATATAGCGGGGCTCGCCGATAAGGCTCTCCACGTCGTCGATAGACATGCCGATGCTGATAACCGCGCCGCTCATGGTGTCAACAAAGCCCAGATCCTCGTCGTCAAACTCGTAGCGGTCGTCGCCTTCGCGCGTGTCTACCGCCACGTCAACTCCGCCGTCTTCGCGCTTTGTCACGTTGTCGCCCTCGGCCTCAAATTGATGGGGCACCGACTGAGCGACATAAGGTGTCGAGTCGGGGCCGATGGTGTCTTGGTGCTCGCTGTCCGATTGGCTTGTTTTGTTGTTCTCGGTCAGGTCTCCCGAGTCGGTCGCCTTTTTTCCGCAGCCCGAGAATATTCCGGCCGCCAGCAGCGCGCTGAGGCCTATGCAAAGAAGTTTTTTTGTCTTAGTCATTTTAAGTTCTCCTTTTCGATAGTAATATAATAGTTTTAATTTTATGCCTACATTATATAACGGATCCGGCTCAAATATATGTCTTTATTTTAAACAAATTATAAAATTTCGGTTACTCGTCTGTTTTCCTGTTTTTGAGCCACACCATCAGAACCGCGATGTCCGCGGGGCTTACGCCCGATATTCTGGACGCCTGGCCCAATGAAGCGGGCCGTATCGCGTTCAGTTTCTGGCGCGCCTCAAGGCGCAGTCCGTCGATCTTTTCGTAGTCGATGTAGTCGGGCATCTTCTTTGTTTCTGTTTTTCTAAAACGCTCCGCCTGCTTTTTCTGGCGCTCGATGTATCCGGCGTATTTTATGCTGATCTCGACCTGCTCTCGCACGTCCCTCGGAAGGTTCGGGCGCTCTGTGTCGATCTCCGCCATGCCGTCATAGGTCACACCGGGGCGCCTCAGCAGATCCTCGCCTCTCGCGCCGGTCGTTAGCGGCGCGGAGCCCACGCTCTCAAGATATTTGTTCACCGTCTCGGACGGCGGGAATATCAGCTTGCCCAGCCGATTTATCTCGTTTTCGATCAATTGCTTTTTCTCAAGGAATTTTCGGTAGCGCTCTTCCGAGATCAGACCCAGATCATAGCCCTTTTGGGTCAGGCGCAGATCGGCGTTGTCCTGTCTGAGCAGCAGGCGGTACTCGCTGCGCGAGGTCATCATTCGGTAGGGCTCGTTGGTGCCCTTTGTCACAAGATCGTCTATCAGCGTTCCGATGTATGCCTCGGAGCGGTCAAGGGTGAACGGCGGCCTGCCCGAAAGCTTGAGCGCCGCGTTTATGCCGGCGATGAGTCCCTGAGCCGCGGCTTCCTCATAGCCCGACGTGCCGTTGAACTGCCCCGCTCCGTAGAGCCCGCCGATGTTTTTAAACTCAAGCGTGGGATAAAGCTGCAGCGGGTCGGCGCAGTCGTATTCGATGGCGTAGGCGCTGCGCATGACTTTTGCGTTTTTAAAGCCGAGCAGCGAGTGGAGCATCTCGATCTGCACTTCCTCGGGCATGCTGCTCGAAAAGCCCTGCAGATAAATTTCCTCGGTCCTGAGCCCCATCGGCTCCACAAACAGCTGGTGCCGATCCTTGTCTTTGAAGCGCACCACCTTGTCCTCGATCGAGGGGCAGTAGCGCGGGCCTATTCCTGTTATGCCGCCGCTGCCGTAGATCGGGGAGCGGTCTAAGTTCTCGTTAATTATTTTGTGTGTTTTTTCTCCCGTGTATGTTATGTGGCACGAGATCTTGTTTTCAAGATCATTCGGGTCGGTCTCGAACGAGAACGGGATTATCTCCTCGTCGCCCTTTTGCTCCTCAAGCTCCGAAAAGTCAATGCTGCGTCGGTTCACGCGCGGCGGCGTTCCTGTCTTGAAACGGCGCAGCTTGACGCCGATCCTTTCAAGATTTTTCGAAAGCTCCCGCGCGGGGAAAACTCCGTCGGGGCCGCTTTCCTCGGAATACTCGCCGATGATTATCCTCGCTTTTAAATACGTTCCCGTGCAGACGATCGCCGCGCGGCACAAAAATTCCGCGCCCGAGGCGGTCACCGCCGAGCGCACATTGTTGTTTTTATCAAGGCGCACGTCAACGATCTCGCCCTGCCTGAGGTCGAGATTGTCCTGAAGCTCAATGCGGTGTTTCATGTCGGCCTTGTAATCAACTCGGTCTATCTGCGCGCGCAGCGAGTGAACTGCCGGGCCTTTGCCACGGTTGAGCATGCGCGACTGTATCATGTTTTCGTCGGCCGCCTTGCCCATCTCTCCGCCCAGCGCGTCTATCTCGCGCACCAGATGGCCCTTCGCCGTGCCGCCTATGCTGGGGTTGCAGGGCAGGTTCGCCACCGAGTCGAGGCTTATCGCGAAGATGCAGGTCCTCATTCCGAGGCGCGCAGAGGCGAGGGCGGCCTCTATTCCGGCGTGGCCGCCCCCTATCACTATTACGTCATATTTGTCTTTTGATGTGAATGTCGATCCGGTCAAATTATCACTCCGTTATGTTTAGAACAGGCCCACGATCGTGCCGTCCTTGTCTATGCTCATGTTGTTGGCGGCGGGAACTCTCGGCAGTCCCGGCATTGTCATTACCGCGCCGGTGAGCGCGACCAAAAATCCCGCTCCGCTCGATACCGTCACCTCGCGTATCGTGATCGAAAAGCCCTGCGGTCTTCCCAAAAGGTGAGGGTCGTCGGACAGGGAATACTGAGTTTTTGCCATGCACACGGGGATCTTGTCATATCCCAGCTTGGTCAGATTCAGGATCTGGCTGTTCGCCGCGCTCGTGTAGTTAACGCCGTCCGCGCCGTAGATCTCGCGGGCGATGATCTCGATTTTTTCCTTGATCGGCAGGCTCGCGTTATAGAGGGGCTTAAACTCGGCAGGCTCGCTCTCGATGGTTTCAACGACCGCTTTCGCCAGTTCAATGCCTCCGTCGCCGCCGTTTGCGAACACCTCGCACATCGAGCACTTAACGCCCATCTCCGCGCAGTATTCTCTTATGTAGTCAAGCTCCGCGTCGGTGTCGGTGTCGAATCTGTTTATCGCCACGACCACCGGCACGCCGTACTTCTTCATGTTTTCGATATGCTTGCCCATGTTGACGATTCCGGCCTTGAGCGCGTCAAGGTTCTCGCTCCTGAGCGCGTCCGCCGCGAGGCTGCCGCTGTTGTATTTGAGCGCCTTGGCGGTTGCCACCAGAACCACGCATGAGGGGCTGAGCCCCGCCGCGCGGCACTTTATGTCCATAAATTTCTCGGCGCCAAGGTCGCTGCCGAAGCCCGCCTCGGTGATGCAGTAGTCCGCCAGCTTGAGACCCGCCTTGGTGGCGCGGATCGAGTTGCAGCCGTGGGCTATGTTGGCGAAGGGGCCGCCGTGCATCAGGCAGGGCGTGTTCTCAAGCGTCTGCACCAGATTGGGCTTCAGCGCGTCGTGCAGCAGCAGCGTCATGGCTCCGTCCACCTTCAGCTCTCCGGCGGTCACCGGCTCGCCCGACAGGTTGTAGCCTATGACTATGCGGCTTATGCGGGCGCGAAGATCGTCAAGATCGGTCGAGAGGCACAGGATCGCCATGATCTCGCTGGCGACCGTGATGTTGAATCCGTCCTGACGCGGAAATCCGTTTATCTTGCCGCCCAGCCCCACAACGACCTCGCGCAGGGCGCGGTCGTTCATGTCCATGCAGCGCTTCCATGTTATCCTGCGGGCGTCGATATTCAGCTCGTTGCCCTGGTGTATGTGGTTGTCGATAGCCGCCGACAGCAGGTTGTTCGCCGCGGTGATGGCGTGCATGTCGCCCGTGAAGTGCAGGTTGATGTCCTCCATCGGCACCACCTGGGCGTAGCCGCCGCCTGCCGCGCCGCCCTTTATGCCCATAACGGGGCCCATCGAGGGCTCGCGCAGGGCGATTATCGCGTTTTTGCCGATTTTGGGCATCGCCTCGCCGAGGCCGACGGTCACCGTTGTCTTGCCCTCGCCGGCGGGCGTGGGATTTATCGCGGTCACAAGAATAAGCTTGCCGTCGGGCTTATCTTCGAGGCTCTGCAAATAGTCCTCGCTGATCTTCGCTTTGTATTTTCCGTAGAGTTCGATGTCGTCGGCGCCCATTCCGAGAGTGCGGGCGATCTCGCCGATAGGCAGCATGCTCGCGCTTTGAGCGATCTCAATATCAGTTTTCATAATTTTGCCTCCTTTTTAATCGCGTTTTTGTAAAATCACAGCCGATCTTTTCTCGTTCTTTCTAATCAGAATAATACCACAGTTTGTCCGTGATGTAAATAATTTTTTGAAAAAATTTCACCAAAACGCCGTTTTGTCATAGTATAAATTGAAAACAGTTTAGGAGGTGCTTACATGAACGGATGCTTTGGAGGAAACAACTGTCTGTGGATAATTATTCTGATAATTCTCATCAGCTGCTGCGGCTGCGGCTGCGACAACAACAACGGCTGCTGCTGACGCGGCACGAGTGACGCGGCGGCGCGCGGCGTATTCTTTGAGAAATACATAAGTCTATGCCGCGTGCCGCCGCGAAGTACAGCCCATATTCAAAGGAGGTGCGAAGTATGTTCGGAAACGGATGCGGAGGAAACAACTGCCTGTGGATCATAATCCTTATTATCCTCATCAGCTGCTGCTGCGGCTGCGATAACGGCAACGACAACGGCTGCGGCTGCGGCTGCTAACGTCGGAACACCCGCGGAGCTTCGGCTCCGCTTTTTTAATAGTGTATTTTTAACAAATACTTGAAATGCGCGGCGGGTAGTGGTATAATATAGTTTAAAGAGGGGTGGTTTTAAGTGGCTGAGAATGCATCAAAATCAAAGTATAAGTATATGCAGAACCGCGAGCTTTCGTGGCTCCGTTTCAACGAGCGTGTGCTTCAGGAGGCGGTCGGCAAGGACACGCCCTTATATGAGAAGCTGAAATTTATCTCGATATTCGTCAGCAATCTGGACGAGTTTTTCATGGTGCGCGTGGGAAGTCTGTTTGATCTGTCGATAGCCGACAAAAAGGCGATCGACAACAAGACCGGCATGACGCCCAGCGAGCAGCTTACCAAAATTTACGAGGCGGTCGCGCCGCTCTACAAGAAAAAAGACGAGATATACGACACGGTCAGCCGCAAGCTCAAAAAGCACGACATAACCCACTTAAAGCCCGACGATTTGACGGCCGACGAGGTCAAGTTCGTGCGGGACTACTACAACAACTACGTGGAGCCGATACTCTCGCCCCAGCTTCTGGACGAGCATCACCCGTTCCCGTTCATCGCGTCAAAGCAGCTTTGCGTGATCGGCAAGATACAGCGCAAAAAGAACCAGTGCGTGGGATTCGCGGCTGTTCCGCCGACGCTGCCGCCGGTGCTGTTTATGCCCGGCAAGAAGATCAGATATATACATATCGAGGACATAATTTATATGTACTTCGACTCCCTGTTCGGGAAGTACACTATCACCAAAAAGAATATTATCTGCGCCACCAGAAACGCCGACATCAATCCCAACGACGAGGCGTATGAGATAAACGAGGATTTTCGCAGCAAGATGAAAAAGGTGCTCAAAAAGCGCCGCCGTCTGGCGGTTGTGCGGCTTGAGACCGCGTCGCCACTTGAGGACGACTACACCAAAAAGCTGCTGCGCGACAAGCTCAGCATAGGCGACTCGCAGATATTTGTCACCCGCTCGCCCATAAGCCTCGGGTACGTTTTCGACATTGAGGCAAGGCTCACGCCCGAGCAGCGGCTGGGATTGTGTTATCGGCCGTTCGAGCCCCAAGTGACCCGGGGCGACATTATGACCGACGAGAATGACGGCGACGTGCTGCTGTCGTACCCCTACGAGAGCATGGAGCCGTTTCTGAACATGCTCAAGCGCGCGGCCCGCGATCCGGAGGTCGTGTCGATAAAGATCACGATTTACCGTCTCGCGAAAAACGCCAAGATAATCGAGCACCTGTGCGCCGCCGCCGAAAACGGCAAAGAGGTGCTGGTGCTGATCGAGCTGCGCGCCAGATTCGACGAGCAGAACAACATCGACTGGTCGGAGCGGCTGGAGCAGGCCGGCTGCACTATCATATACGGGCTTGAGAATTATAAGGTCCACTCCAAGGTCTGCCTTATCACCAAGAACGTGAACGGCGAGACAAGGTACATAACCCAGATAGGCACCGGAAACTACAACGAAAAGACAGCCAAGCAGTACACCGACTTTTCGCTTATCACCCAGAACCGCGAGATCGGCGAGGACGCGGCCGACTTTTTCAGCAATATCTCGATCTCAAATCTCGACGGCGTGTACAAGCACCTTTGGGTGGCGCCCAACGCCATGAAGGACAAGATCATCGGCTATATCGACGAGGAGATCAAAAAAGGCCGCGACGGCGAGATATTCATGAAGGTCAACTCGGTGACCGACAAGGACGTTATCAAAAAGCTGCGCGACGCCAGCGTGGCGGGCGTCAACATAACCATGCTGGTGCGCGGCATCTGTTGCCTGCTGCCCCAGATCCCCGGCGTGACCGAAAACATACGGGTCTACAGCATTGTGGGAAGGTTTTTGGAACATTCGAGGATATACAGCTTCGGCAGAGGCAACGAGGAAAAGCTGTTCATAGCCTCGGCCGATATAATGACGAGAAACATGGACAACCGCGTCGAGGTGGGCTGCCCCATATACTCCGACGAGGTCAAGGAAAAGATACATCACTATATAAAAATATGCCTGAGCGACACGCTGCAGGCGAGGGTCTTAGGCAGCGACGGGACCTACTCCGTCAAGGCCGACACGCTGAGCTCGGTAAACGCCCAGGAGGTGCTGATGAACGAGGCAAAGCAGGAGGCGAAGACCCTGCTGGCGGCGCCCAAGCCGCAGCCTAAACCCGAACCCGAGCTCAAGCCCGAGCCCGAGAAAAAGACAGGATTCTTCCGTAGCAGATACAACGCGTTTATCGAGCGGCTCTATAATAATATACAAAATCAAAAATAACCAAGAATAACCATACAAGAAGGAAGGTGCCCTTATGCCCGACATTATAAATATAGACGAGACGGCCGAGCTCATAACCGATTATTTAAAAGAGCGCAAATTCGGGAGCATAAGGGAGTTGTTTATCTCTATGGAGCCCGCGGACATAGCGCAGCTTCTGGGCGAGGTCGACGACAGCCGTCTGCCGATCCTGTTTCGTATACTGCCCAAGGAGCTGGCGGCGGAAGCATTTGTCGAGATGGACAGCGACGAGCAGGAGCTTTTGATAAACGCGTTCAACGACCGAGAGCTGAAGGACGTTATAGACGAGCTGTTCGTGGATGACGCGGTTGACCTTATCGAGGAAATGCCGGCCAATGTGGTAAAGCGCATACTGCGCCACACCGACCCCGAGACGCGCAGCGCCATAAATGATATACTGCGCTATCCCAAGGACAGCGCCGGCAGCATAATGACGACCGAGTATGTGAGCCTTCGGCCTGATATGACTGTGTCGGACGCGTTTGAGCGCATACGCCGCACGGGAGTCGACAAAGAGACGATATATACCTGCTATGTGATAAAGCCCAACCGCAAGCTGCTGGGTCTGGTGTCTGTGCGCGAGCTTTTGCTCTCGGACTACAACACCGCGGTCAGCGACATAATGGAGACCAACATAATCAGCGTCGAGACCACAGAGGACAGAGAGGACGTTGCGAACAAGTTCGACAAATACGACTTCATATCGCTGCCGGTGGTCGACAAGGAGAACCGCCTTGTGGGCATCGTCACGTTCGATGACGCTATCGATGTTCTGCGCGAGGAGCACAGCGAGGATATCCAGAAGATGAGCGCGGTAAATCCCAGCGACGAGAATTATTTTAAGATACCCGTTTGGAAGCACGCCAAGAACCGCATAGTGTGGCTTCTGTTGCTGATGCTTTCGGCGACGGTCACGGGAACCATAATCAACAGCTACCAGACGGCCTTCACAGCGGTGCCCATATTAGTGGGCTTTATACCAATGCTTATGGGAACCGGCGGAAACTGCGGCTCCCAGAGTTCGACCATGATAATACGCGGTCTGGCACTCGGCGAGATGCGTCCGAGGGATATCGCGAAAATATTGTTTAAAGAGGTCAGGATAGCGCTGATCTCGGGCGTCACTCTGGCGCTTGTCAACTGCGTGAGGATATTTATTATGTACAAAGGCGACAACCCGCTGTTCCTGTCGGTGACGACGGGGCTCAGCCTCGTGGGCATTGTTGTGCTGGCCCAGTGCCTCGGCGCGCTGCTGCCGGTTCTGGCAAAGCTGTGCCGTCTGGACCCGGCGCTTATGGCGCAGCCGCTTATAACCACGATAATGGACGCGTTCTCATGCTTTATATTTTTCAATATCGCATTGTTCATCATGACCCGCGGCTTTATGTGATATCCCAAAACAGGAGGCGGTTTGATTTGAAAAAGCTTGATAACTTTATAAACAGCTTAAATGTGCTAAAAAACGCGGATTTTGAATACGCGAACGAAAACGAGATATACAGAACCGGCATTATCGGACAGTTCAGCCTGACCTTTGAGCTTGCTTGGAAGGCGCTGCAGGCGGTTCTGAGACTGCACGGCGTCACTGAGGCGGAAACCGGCTCGCCGAGAGAGGTCTTGCAGCTCGGTTATAAATGCGGATTTTTGAACGACTCCGCCGTATGGCTCGCGATGCTGAAAAAGCGAAACGCTTCCGTGCATATTTACGATGAGGAAAGCGTAGACGAGCTGATTTTGCTGATCCGCGGCAGCTTTATCCCCGCTTTCTGCGCGCTGGCGGAAACATTGAAAATTAAATTAATCGCCGAATAGTTAGGTCCGGAAATAATCGTACAGGAAAGAAGGTGCCCTTATGCCCAATGTCATTAAGTTAAAAAAGACTAATAATGATTAAATAGTATACAGGGAGAGTGAAAATTGCGATTTCAC
>CANPWW010000065.1 GCA_947585115.1 uncultured Monoglobus sp. | reverse complement strand
GACTGCCAGGTCCATAACGTTGCCCTGAGCGATAAACTCCTTAAATTCCTTAATGATACCCATGAATTTCCCTCCTTGCCTGAAAAATTTATGTATTTTTGTTTTATTATAACATAACGATTTTTGCATATCAAGTATTTTTTCTTGAAAAACATAATATTTTGTGGTAAAATAACTGTAATAACCACAAAATATGAGGTGATACCATGAATTTACAGCTGATCGCGGGCCCGATCATGGGTCTGATCATCGGATATATCACAAACAGCATAGCGATAAAAATGCTGCTCCGCCCCTATGAGGCAAAATATATAGGACGCTTCAGGGTCCCGTTCACTCCGGGACTTATACCCAAGGAGAAGGGGAGGATAGCCGGCACGATCGGAAAGGTGATAAGCGGCGAGCTTTTGAGCAGCGACACCCTGCGCGACACCCTGCTTTCCGACAAACTCATCGGCGGTATAAAAAACATGGTGAGCGGCGGGATAGACAGGCTCAAAAAGAGCAAGCACACCCTCAGGCAGTCGCTCTATGAAAAGACCGACAAGGATTTAGTGGACAACATGGCGTCGCGCATGACCGCCGACATAACGGGGCTGATACACGACCGCCTGTCGAAATTCAACTTCGGCACCGAGATCGCCAAAAAGGTGATAACCTCGACCCGCGACAAATACGCCGAGTCGGGCAGTTTAAAGGCGGTGTTCGCCAAGATGGTGGACGACAGCATGATAAACAGCATGGCCGAGCCTCTTGGCAAGACGATAGACCGTCTGGTTTCCGAAAATTCCGAGGAGATCGTGGGCGGCGCTCTGGGCGGCGAGGTCGACAGGATCATGAACACCAAGCTGTCGGTTTTGGGCGAGAGGCTGGACAGCGAGAAACCCCGTCTCGAGCAGGCGGCAGTCGATATATACAGACGGACGATCGAGAACGACCTTCCGAAAATTCTGGCGGCAGTGGATATCGCCAAAATAGTCGAGGACAAGATCAACGGATACGACGCGCGCAAGCTCGAGGATCTGGTGTTCTCGGTCATGAAAAAAGAGCTCCGCGCCATTGTGTGGCTGGGAGCCCTGCTGGGTTTCATAATGGGCTTCGCTAATGTTTTAATCAGTTTATAAGCGCAAGTGTAAATAGGCTCCCCTTCCTTTAGGAGGGGATAATCAGCAAGCTTGCTTACGGGTTCAAAGCTATCTTTCAAAATTGCTTGCAATTTTGAACAAGAGCTTCCTTAATGCTGTCTGCGAAGCAGACTGAGGGGGAGGCCCTAATCACTATTCACTAATCGCTAATCACTACGTTCCCACTTCCGTCTGCGGCAAGCCGCAGCCACCTCCTCCCGGGAGGAGGCAAAAAATAGGCGCCCCTTAAAGAAAAATCCTTCCCATAAAGCGGGAAGGATTTTTTAATTGGGAAGAAATTATATTAATTAATTTTTTTCGATTCGGGTGGACCGAGGGGCGGAGCCCCTCGGTTTTATTTAAGGTCGTTTATCGAGCCGGCGTTGTAGATATTCTTAAAGCCCTGCTCTTTGGCGATCTCGGCCGCTTTGCCGGCGCGGTTGCCCGACGCGCAGTAGACGATGATCGTCTCGTTTTTGTCCTGCGTGCCCAGCCACTGCGCAAACTCGTCGACCGGAACGTTAAGCGAGCCGTCTATGCTGTCCTGCGCGAATTCCTCGGCGGATCTCACGTCAACGGGCAGAGCGCCGGCCGCTATAAGCTCTTTTGCCGCGTCGGCCTTGATGTTCTCCTGCCGCGCGTCGGCGATGGCGATCTCGGCGTTTTGGCCGTTTCCGCTCAGATAAAGCTTCTCGCCGTCGCTGCCAAGCTCTTTGATGTCAAAATCGCATACCTTTTTGATGGTTGAGCACTTGGAGCAGGGATTCATGGTTATCATGTATCCCTCGTCGCAGCCCGCGTAGAGCTGATCGCCGTCGGATACTATATCGTTGATAGCCGGGGATGAGGGCGCGCCCTCATCCTTTTCGGCGTAGCTGTCGGGTGTCGCGTTGATCCACACGGAGCCCATGGCGCTGGTGAGCAGCTTTGAAGCGTCCGCGTTATTTTCCTGCGCCAGAGCAGTCACCATGCCGTTCCAATTGATAAGCTTTTCAAAGGTAACGTCGTCGCCGTATTCCTTGTTGTAATCTATGGTGCTTACTTCGCCGCTTGATTTGACCTGGGATGTAACCACGCTGCCTTGGGCGCTTATTTCGGCAAGATCGTTCTCCGCGGTCAGCGCGGCGCCGTCGGCGGAACTGCCTGAGGCCGCGTCGGAATACAACATGGTGAAGCAGTCAAAGTTGCCGAGATATTTGCCCGTTGTCGCGCCTTTTATGAACAAACCCTTGGTTCCGCTGAGACCGGATTTGATACGAATGATGTTCGAGGCCATCGTATCCCAATTTTTGGTTTTTACTATATTAACGGTTCCGATTTTATTTTGCTCCGTGAGCATTGAGGCCTTCGCATCGTCAACGGTTGTTCCGGTCATGTCGACGGCAAATACGTCGATCGTGACGGTATCTTCGCTTTCGGTGCCGCTCATAAGGTCAATGGCAACAAGTCCTTTCATATCTTTTTCGCCGTAGTAGAACGTGTCGCCGTTTGTGGTGTTTTGAACGACCTTTCCGGTCGCGGCCGCCTTTGTGCCGAAATCATTTCTGCCGTGCCATTCTTTTATGTAATCTTCGAACTCAACCGTGTTCTGATAGGTTATGTCGGGCAGAGGCTCGGGAGTGGGTGTGGCGGTCGGGATCGGTGTCGGAGTTACCTCGGCTGCAGTCTTTCCGGGCTCAAACAGTACGCCGTACAGGCTCTTGTTGGAGCCGCCGCCGTATACATAGACCGGAAGACCGGCTTTGACGTTCATCTGTACCGATGTCGCGTTATCGCCGATACCGCTCTTTGTCACGGTCTTGCCGTCCTGAGTGATGTTCATTTCTCTGGTGGTTGAGGCGCCGAATACCGCGGATACAACGCCGTCGCTGTCGGGCGTGAAGTATACGCGCAGAGAGCCTTCTTGTCCGCGTCCGCCCTGGAGCGCGCGTGTAAAGGAATATGTCACACCGTTGTCATGCTTGTAGGAGTTTCCTTTAGCTGACGCCCAACCGCCTTCGCAGTACATTCCGAGGCCGTTGTCGGTGGTCATTCCGCCCGATATGGTGAAGAACTTGTCATAAATGCTGTCGCTGAAGTTATAAACATAGATGTCTTTCATATTGGGAGTTTTATAGGTTACCGACTTGGTTTCGCCGCCGACCGTGATAGTCACATTGTCGTTATCCTTAAAGCCGCCAAACGTGTATTTTCCGGGAGCGGTGATCTCCTCTGTTCCCTTTTGCTCGCCGCCGGCCGTGAGAGTCATTGTGCCGGACGAGAGGCTTGTGTTCACGGCTATTTCGCCGTTGCCGATGCAAACGGGGTCAATAGTGTCTTTATTGTATTCAAAGCTCATGTAGTCCAGGTTCGCGCCGTTTGTCTGAACGTAGATCGAGCCGCAGCCGTTTTCGTCAAGCGTTTGTCTGTTCAATTCATAGCGGTTGACGTCGGCTTTGACCTCCTGCCATTTTGTCCAGTCGCCCGTTACGGGTGAATCAACGGATGCGATTGTCCAGTCGGAATTGGGAAGAAGCGAGACATTGATCTTTCCGGTCTGGTCCTTGTTGGAAACGCGGAATGTGATGCCGGTCAGTCTGTCGAGCTTAACGCCGTCAAATCTCAGCCATCTCGCAGCCGTGCTGCCCGCGTTGAGGCCGTTGTTCGAGGCACCTTCCTTCACGTCGTCGAGCTTGGCGCCCGCGCCGTCGTCCGCGTTCTCACCCTCGATCTGGAGATTGGCGTAAACCGTTATCGAGCCGAATTTCTTGTTGGGATAATCGCTGGCGGTGATCTTGTAAACTCCGTTGGTGTAGAGCTTGACCTTACCGGTGTTCATGTCGATCTCGGGAGCCTTTCTGCCCGAGGCGTCAAGTCTCTCGATCGTCCAGATAAGCGAGCTTGTTATTTTGTTTTCGCCGCTTAAAGCCTGCATGTCGATCTCTGCCGGAGTGCTGTCGGTGATCGTGCCGGATATCGTTGTTTCGGAGGCGTTGATCACGCCTATTCCGTCACTGTTATAATTAATTTCGCCGTCTGAGATGATATTCGAATTTACCGAGCCGATGGTGTATTCATCTGTGAGCTCGATCCTCGGGATCGCCTGTATCGCGGCTATCGTTTCGTTGAGCGCCTTCTCGAGACCGTCATCCAGAAGCGCGTTTTCAAGTGTTGCGCGGAAGTCGGTGTATATTCCTTTAAGCTCGGCGTAGTTTTCGGGTGTGTACGCGATTTCCGGGCAGGCGTTGTACGCCGCGTCGAGACGCGCCAGATATTCCGCTTTCTTTTCGGCGCTTATACCCTCGCGATACTGCGATACTATCGGGAAAGAGTATTCGGCGCTGCCGCCGTTCGCCTTTGAAGCTGTTACCGTAATAGTGGCCGTGCCTTCCTTCGACCCCGCCGTAACGTTTCCGTTTGCGTCAACATTGGCAACGTCCGTATTGCTGCTCTTATACGACATTGTTATGCCGTTTGCCTCAAGGTCAGTAATGACTTTGTCGTTTTTGAGAGTAACGCTGGCGTTTGCCGAAACCTTGTTGGCCGCGTCCGCGCCGTTGTTCACGCTGTATACTTTAATGCCCGAGGGGATAGCGTAAACGCTGTCGATCGTCTCAGCGATATCGCCGCTTACGTTAAACTTCACGGTGTTGTTCTCCGCGTCGGCAGAGCTGCCGCCGACTTTCGCGGTGTACTCGCCGGGGATAACGTAGTTCTGCTGCTTTGTCTCGTCAAAGAAGAACACATCCGAAAGATCAAGGCTGAATGTCGCTGTCTTGGTCTCGCCGGGATTTAACGTAACTCTCTCAAAGCCCTTGAGCTGCTTTAAGGGCAGCGTCTTGCCGTCCGCGCCGGGAACCGTGATATAGAGCTGAGCCACCTCGGTGCCCGCGGCGCTTCCTGTGTTCTTGACGTTAGCAGTGATCGTCACGATGTCGTTGGCATCCGCCGATGCTTTGTCTATCTTAACATTTGAATATTCGAATGTGGTGTAGCCCTTGCCGTAGCCGAAGGGATAAACGGGAGTTCCGCTGTAATACTGATAGGTCCTTCCGGGATATTCGGCCTCGGGATTGTTAATATCCGACGAAAGCTCATAGCTTGTGAGATTATAGTCTACGCCGTCTATGGTTGTTTTGCTTGTTCCGAGAGGCATTTTGTCGAGATCGGCCGCGGTGTACCAGGTGGTTGAGAGTTTGCCCGACGGAGCAACCTCGCCTGTCAGTACCTTGCCCAGAGCTTCGCCCTGTTTCTGACCGTTATATGATGTCCAGAGCATTGCCGCGCACTTGTCTTTAAAGCCTTCCACGTTTACTTGTCCCACTGATTGCAGAACGACAACAGTTTTGTCGGGATACGCGTCGCAAAGCTGCTGAATATGACCCTGCGTGGACGGCAGATCTATTGATTTTCTGTCATTTGACTCTCCGGAGTCGGATTCGACTGTTCCGCCGTAGGCGATTATGTAATCCACCGCGTCAAGAGATGTCTTATAGTTTTCTACCGAGAAGTCGGCGCTGGCGCTTACTGTGATATACAGTTTTTCCGTGCCTGTGTAACCGCCGGTAGCTCCGTTGTACACGCCGCTGTTGGTTGCGTATTCGCCCGATTGCGTTGCCGAGATCGGAACGCTGGCAACGGGCTGCGACGCGCTGCCGTATCCCAGACTTACGGTTACGTTAGGCATGCCTGGAGTGGAAGACGCCTCGATCCTTACCTCGGTAACGTCGGCAAAGTTGACGTTCGGGACATATGCCATAGCGCTCTTTGTGATGTCTTTAAACTCGCCGCCGTCTTTTGTCATTCCGCGAACATCCTGAGCGGTTGACAAATCAACGCTTGAGGTTTTGCCGTTGCTCTTGACCAGAGTTATGCTCTTGATGCTAAACAAAGGCGTGCTGTCCTTTACATTTCCCAAAAGCGTGACTTCGGAATCGGGATTTATCGCTTTTATCTGATCGGTAATTCCGTCTATAGGCGAAATAAGCGGGGATTTCATAGATTCTTTATCGGCCGAGTAGTCGCCCAAAACGACCTCGCTCGCGAGGTTGCCCACAACGGCCACGTTGATAGGTCCGCCCGATGATCCTTTTCCGAGGGTATATGTATTTCCGAGAGGTTTGATATTGTCCTCGCTGTCCCAAACGAATACTTTGGTGCTTCCGTCGCTGTTGTCGGGTTTCGTTACGTTAAGACTGATATTGCCGCTTCCGTCGGCCGCGCCGCTGTCAAATGATGTCATAACATCGCCGGCCGAGTATGACGCCGCCATTATTTTAGCGTTTGCTGGCGCGTTGTCAAGCTTTGAGTACGACACATTCAGCTTGCCGCTGTCATCGAACGATGCGTCTGTGATAGTGTAAGGCGTGTCGCTTGTGTTGTCGCTGCCTTTAAGAGGCAGTATACCGTTGTTTTCAAGCAGTACCCAGGTTTCCTCGGACGCCTGCTCGGATACCGCCACATGCTCGTCGGACTCCACGACGCTCGATTTGATATCCTGATACTTGGCACCGTTGTCAAACTCGCCGGTTTTCATGCGCTGCAAAAACAGCTCGTAAACCATAACATCGAGCGCGTCCTCGCTGATCAAACCCTGCTCGACCGCTGCGGCAACCTGAGCCGTGCCGTTTCCGCCGCTGTTGCAGTCAAGACTGGAACCGGCGTTTACGATTTTGGCAACGGTCATCGGAGCGGTTATATCGTCAATGCGCATATCGGGATAGAGCTTTTGTTTAAGAGGCGCTCTGCCGAATGCGTTGTCCCAAGCTCCGCAGTCGCCGACAACAAAGCCGCCGAAACCGTAAGTTCTGCGCAGCAGGTCGTTTATCAGATACGAGTTGGCGCTTGATGCGATATAGTCGATCTTCTGTCCGTCCATTGACGAAAGTATCTCGCCGTTTCTGTAGAGCGTGGTTCCGTTATAAGAGCTCATTACCGCGCCGGGATCAACATCTTTCACGATGTCGCGGAACGCTCTTGAATAATACTCGCGCATGGTGCGCTCGTTCATGATCGAGGTTCCTGTCTGGCGCTCACCCTCATTATTGTTGGCCGCGTAGTGCTTTAAGGTGGTTATCGTCTTTTTGTACTTTTCGTCCGTGCCTTCCATGCCACGCGCAGCTGCTCCGCCGATTTGGGCTGTCAGATACGGGTCCTCGCCGTAGCTTTCCTCGTTTCTGCCCCAGCGGGGATCGCGGGCCATGTTGATAGTCGGGTTCCAGTAGTTGAGGTCATAGCGGTTGTTTTTGCCTCTCGCCTCGGTGGATGTGATGTCCATGGCTGCCTGCATAAGCTCGGGATCCCATGTGTTTGACATGGCAAGGCTTACCGGAAAGCTGGTCGCGCCTCCCTGACGGGCAACGCCGTGGATGCCTTCGCGCCAGTAGTAGTAGTTGTGAACGCCGAGACGGCTGATGCCGGGCGTGCTCTTGGCCGCGGTCTGCGCCGCTTTTTCCTCAAGGGTCATGCGCGCAACCAGATCGGCCGCTCTTTCCTCAAAGCTGAGCGACTCGTCCTGATAGGGCAGCAGATCCGCCGCGGCTTGGGCTTCGGGAGCGATCTGTTCGCTCTGAACCGTCTGCTCCGCGGTCTGCTCGGTTTGGACTGCCTGCTCCGCCGCGGGCTGCGGCTCGGCGTTATCGTTCGTCGCCGCCAGCACCGCCGCGTTCGGAGCGCAGGTCAGCAGCATCGCGGCCGCCGCGAAGGCTGAGATTGTTTTCCGTACTTTCATGTTTTTTCCTCCTTATTATTTGATATTTAACACATAATTAATATTTTCCTACTTGAAATATACCACAAATGCTGATATAATTAAAGTCATAAAATATATAATTTAAGACAAAAAGTAAACAGAAGGGAGAGACGCGGAAAATGCTTCCGGTTTATGAGATAAGACCGTCCGATCTGACGGTCAAGCGCAATGATTATCAGCTGAGTTATCCCGAGCATATGCACGATTACATAGAGATAATATATGTGTATAAGGGCGTTCAGCGTCTTAGTATCGAAAGCAGCCGATTCGAGATCCGAGAGGGCGGTCTGGCGGCGGTTTTCCCCGAGACCGTTCACTCGTTCTCCGCGCCCAACGGACAGGACAAAAAGAACAATGATGTGCTGATACTCATGTGCGCGCCAAAAATGTTCGGCGGCCTGTTCCCCAACCTCAAGGACTTCAGACCAGAAGATCCGACGCTCGACAAGTCGGAAATATGCGATGAGTTCCGTTGCGCCCTCAATAACATAAAGCCCGGCGACAGCTTTGAAACGACGTTTTCGTGGGCCTGCGTGATAATTTCGTATTTGCTCAGGGCGCTGACATTAAGCCATAAGGCGGAAGGTCCGGTCACCGATATTACCTACAAGATCATAAAATATATCGAGCAGAACTTCACCGAGACGGTGACCCGCCGGAGCCTCGCCGAGCATTTCAATGTGAGCGAGACCTACATATCCTCGATCTTCAGCCGAAAATTCAAGATGAATCTTCGGAATTATCTCGGATTGATACGCGCCGAGTACGCGGCGGGGCTGATCCGCTCCACCAACGAGAATTTCACGATGATAAGCCAGCAGGCGGGATTTGAAAACACCAGGACGTTTAACCGGATGTTCAAGGCGGTGTACGGCCGCACCCCCGGAGAATACAGAAAGAATATAAGTCAGCTTATTAAGGAGTAAACTGTACTTTGGTACGGTGACAGCGGATTTGCGGAGTGTTATAATACTATATGAGGAGGTACAGCTTATGAACGGCGGCAAACTGATTATCAGGACGCGGCTTATTGAAAAGCTGAACAAAGAACTGAAACACAAAAAAATCGTGTATTTCGGAGCGAGTTTGGGTTGGGGAAAGACCACTGCCGTCAGGCAGTATCTCGACTTAAGCAACTATGACTACCTTTATGTTTCCGCGCGGACGAGTGATTGGTTCAGCGCGGTCCGAGAGGCCGCGGCGGACGGAGCGGAGCATATAGTTATAGACGATATACATACGGCTTTTTCAAAAGGCGTGGAGCTTTCCGAGCTTATCGCCGCTTCGGTTCCGAAAACCGTGTTTTATATTATCGGACGAGCGCCGCTGCCCTCATACCTGAAAGCGTTTTACAGCACCCGACAGCTCGCTGTCTATAATGAAACTCTCTTTGCCTATAAAGACGACGAGCTGAACGCTTTGATGAGACTGTACCGCCTCGATTTAACCCCGAATATCCTGCACGAGATTCGCGAGTTTACCGGCGGTTGGATACTTGGTCCGGTATTCTTGTTCGAAAAGGGCGGAGACTTCAGCGCGGGCTTTACCGAAGAGCAGAAGCAGCTGTTAAGTCTTGACGTTTATCAGTATGCGGATCACGCGTTTTTCTCGGAGCTTCCGCCCGAAGTGCAGGAGATTTTATTGAACGTTGCTCATGTTGACGAGTTCACGCTGGTCCACGCCCAAATGCTGTGCGGCGACACAAGCATAAAACCGTGGCTCGAGCGGGCGCTTGACTTGAGCGGTTTTTTATGTTTCACACCTCCCGACAAATTCGAGTTTGGAAAATACGCGGCTCCCTATATGAAATGGAAACAGCAAAAAGAGCTGAGCGGCGACGCGCTGGCGAGACAGTACGAGATATCGGCGCTCTATTACACGCTGCACGACGACATAAAGAGCGCGCTTAAGTTTTACAAAATGGCGGGAAACACCCGAAAGATCGCCGAGCTGCTTTTAAAAAGCACGCGCAGCAGCTCAAGCATGAGTTTCTTTTATGACCTGCGCGAATACTTTTTTGAGCTTCCCGACGAGACGGTGGCGCAGTACCCCGAGCTTATCAGCATGATCTCGATGATATATTCCGGTATGTGCAATGTGGATGAGAGCGAGCGGTATTTTGACATGCTTGTGAGCATCGAAAAGGACAAAAAGAGCGACGCGGCCCTTAAAAAGCGAGCCCGCGAGGAGATAGCGTATCTCACGATCTCCCTGCCCCACCGCGGCTCAAACAGTATCGTCAAGATAGTAAAGAGCCTGGCGGCGATCATATCCAGCCGCGATATGAACATCAACACCATGAGCGTCACCGGAGATATGCCCGGCCTCGTCAACGGCGGCAAGGATTTCAGCGAGTGGACAAAATCTGACAAATTTTTATACAAAACCATGCGCGTGCCCCTTCAGACCGTGGTGGGAAAAACCGCGCTGGGCCTGCCGGACATAGGCATCGGCGAGAGCCTGTTCCTGCATAACGCCGACGACAACTTCACCGAGGAGCTGACCTATCTCAGCCGGGGATTTTACGACGCGGAAAAATGCGGGAATATCCAGCTGCAGTTTGCGGCTCTGGCTGTCATGGCCAAGATCCGCATAATCCGCGGAAATTTAAACGACGCCCTCGACCTGATAGACAGATTCGAAAAGAAAATACCGAAAACGGCTGAGATCAGAAAAAACATGAGCGCGTTTTTGACAAACATCCGCATGCTTTCGGGCGAGGATGAGAGCATGATGAACTGGCTTAAAAACGAGGCTCCCGACGAGCTCGAGCCGTTCTGCATAAACTATCGTTACCGGTACATGACAAAGGTCAGGGTATACACCGCGATCGAAAAATACGACGAGGCGCTGGCGCTGCTCGGCAGGTGCGACAAATACTTTATCGAGTACGACAGGCCGTATATGCACATCGAGGCCCTGATAATGCGGGCCGTGATCCTGGATCGTCTTAATGACGCGTCGTGGGACGAGGCCTTTTCCGAGGCGCTGAAAATGTGCGAGGAGTACCGCTTTGTGCGCGTTCTGTCGGACTTCGGCGTGGCGGTCCTGCATTTGCTGCGCGCCACTAAGGCCGACATCAACAAGCAGTTCAAAAAGTCGCTGCTCGACTGCACCAAAAGGCAGGCGGTGCTTTATCCCAGATATTTGCAGCCCGTGACCAAGATCGATTATAATCTGAGCGAGACCGAGCGCATGGTGCTTAAGCTGCTGTGCGACGGGCTTTCCAACGAGGAAATCGGAGATATAATGAATATTTCGCTCCGCACCGTCAAGTTCCATCTAACCAACATATACGGCAAAATGAACGTCAAAAACCGCTTCGCGGCCATCCGCGAGGCGCAGGTCAAAAAAATAATTACGCAATAAAAGCGCGATATCCGCGCTTTTTTTGTTTTGGGTCTTTTATTTTTTGAAAATGTATGTTATAATGTTCCATATATAACTTTTAAGGGGGTTTAAACATGAGACACTGCACAGGTTTTAACAGGGCGCTGTGCGCTTTTACGGCGGCTATTTTCCTCGCGTTTTCATTGATGTGCGTGCCCGCGCTCGCGGCCGGGGGCGGGGAGGCTTATTATACCGCGGATCCGGTCATAACCGACGGAAAAACCGTCACGGCGGAGATCGCGAACGACAGCGGCGAGAACGTGCTGTTTATCGCGACGGCGTACGAGAACGGAATTGTGGCTGACGCCGGGACCCAAACGATCCCCTCGGGAGAGGGAAGCACCGAGGCGCGCGTTGAGTTTGACAAGGAGTATACCGATATAAGATGCTACCTCTGGTCGGAGAGCAGCATAGAGCCTTACGGCGACGTGACCGACGCGCTGCCCGACATGCTGCCCGCGTTTCCCGGAGCCGAGGGCGGCGGAAAATATTCGCCCGGAGCCAGAGGCGCGCTGCCAAGCGGCAAGCTTGAGGTTTATCACGTGACGCAGCTCGGCGATACGGGCAAGGGCAGTCTGCGCGATGCGGTCTCAAAGTCGGGCAGGATCGTGGTGTTTGACATAAGCGGCACGATTGAGCTCAAAAGCGATATTAATATGAACAAAAACAACGTCACGATACTGGGCCAGACCGCGCCCGGCGACGGCGTGACCGTCAGCGGCGGCTCGATAGTAACGGGCGACGGCGTTAAGAATATAATAATAAGATACTTAAAGGTGCGTCCCACCGATAAGAACGGCGGAGAGCCCGACGGAATCGGCGGCAGATACGGCACCGACATTATATTCGATCATGTAAGCACCTCGTGGTGCGTCGATGAGCTTTTGACGCTCTACGCGGGCGCGGCTCAGGACGCCAAGGCCGACAAGCCCGTCGGCAATCATCTGACGATCCAGAACACGATCGGCAGCGAGAGCCTCCGCATGAGCAACCACACCAAGGGCGCCCACGGCTACGGCGCGATCTGGGGCGGCACATACGCCAGCTATCTGAATAACCTGCTGGCGCACCACGACAGCCGCAGCCCACGTCTCGACCGTCAGCTTGTCGCCACCGATGTGAGCAACAATGTGATATACAACTGGGGCCAGACCAACTCGGCTTACGGCGCGGAGCCTTATTCGAGCGCCAACGAGAAATCGACAGCCGACCAGAGGAACCCCTCAAACGTGAACTGGGTCGGAAATTATTACAAGTCGGGCCCGTCCACCAGAGCGATGCTCAAAACAAGAGTGTTCGACGTGACCGAGCCTTTGACAGATACCGACAGAAAATCGGTGTTCTATTTCGAGGATAATTATATCGACGGTATGGGCGTGGTTGGCGACTACAAAAACAACAGCATAGTAAACAATTATGTCGGAGCGGATTTCGCCGACAGCGAGATCGACATGGGCTACTACAAATACCGCCAGACCTCGGCGGAGGAGGCCCTCGACCG
>CANPWW010000064.1 GCA_947585115.1 uncultured Monoglobus sp. | reverse complement strand
CTACTCTGAGACCATGCGGATTAACTTTCTGACCCATGCTGTTTTCCTCCTATCTTATTCCTTCTCCTGAAGTTTTACTGTTATGTGGCTTGTTTTCTTGTTTATTCTGAACGCGCGTCCCTGGGCTCTCGCCTGGATCCTCTTGAGTGTCGGGCCCTGATCTGCGTAAATTTCCGAGATATACAGCTTTTCAACATCCATGTGATGGTTGTTTTCGGCATTGGCTATCGCGGAGTTTAAAAGCTTCTCAACAACGGGGCTCGCCGCCTTGGGCGTGTGTCTCAGGATACCGATTGCCTCGCCTACCGGCTTGTTTCTGATAAGGTCGATAACAATGCGGACTTTGCGCGGCGCAATACGCACATGAGTAACCTTTGCTACTGCTTCCATATCTGTATGGCTCCTTTCAATTCAATTCAATACTTTCGTTCTCTCAAGCCTTAGCCCGTCGTCTTGGCGCCGGCATGGCCTCTGAATGTTCTTGTGGGAGCAAACTCGCCCAGCTTGTGGCCGACCATATCCTCACTCACATACACGGGAACGTGCTTTCTTCCGTCATAAACCGCTATGGTATGACCTACCATCTCAGGGAATATCGTGGAAGCTCTTGACCATGTCTTGAGAACGTTCTTTTCGTTTTTCTCGTTCATGGCGACGATTCTCGCCAGGAGCTTTTTGTCAACGAAAGGTCCTTTTTTAATACTTCTGCCCATTCTCTATTCCCTCCTTATTTACTGTTGCGTCTCTTAACGATAAACTTGTTGGACGCCTTCTTCTTGTTTCTGGTCTTGTAACCCAGCGTGGGCTTACCCCAGGGGGTAACGGGGCTGGGCATACCGATGGGGGACTTTCCTTCGCCGCCGCCGTGGGGGTGGTCGTTAGGATTCATAACGACGCCTCGAACGGTGGGACGCCAGCCCATGTGGCGCTTTCTGCCCGCCTTGCCCAGATTGATGTTCTCGTAATCCGCGTTTCCGACCTGTCCGATAGTGGCGCGGCAGTTGAGTCTTACCATTCTTACCTCGCCGCTGGGCAGTCTTACCTGCGCGTATCCGTTCTCCTTAGCCATCAGCTGAGCCGTGTTGCCGGCGCTTCTGACCATCTGGCCGCCCTTTCCGGGGCTTAATTCGATGTTGTAGATCATTGTGCCGACGGGAATGTTCTTGATCTCCATGGCGTTGCCGGGTTTGATGTCGGCGCCGTCGCCGGAGATGACCTTGTCGCCCTTTTTGAGGCCGAGGGGAGCGATGATATAATTCTTAACTCCGTCCTCGTACTCGATGAGAGCGATGTTTGCCGATCTGTTGGGATCGTACTCGATGGACTGAACGGTGGCTTCCATTCCGTCCTTGTTTCTCTTAAAGTCAATGATTCTGTACTTTCTCTTTGTGCCGCCGCCGCGGTGTCTC
Source organism: uncultured Monoglobus sp. (assembly GCA_947585115.1). Taxonomy (GTDB): domain Bacteria; phylum Bacillota; class Clostridia; order Monoglobales; family Monoglobaceae; genus Monoglobus. The sequence goes on along the minus strand of CANPWW010000064.1, from coordinate 12,092 downwards.
ACAGTGATCCTGCCGTATGAGTTGCGTCCCGCCTTGCTCTTTAAGGGGCGGAGCAGAGATTTCTCAGGCGCTACCTTGTCGATCTCCTCAAACGTGGAACATGTCATCTGACGCAGCGAAGGTGTTGTTGGATTATATTTTTTTATACCCATTTTTCAAATCTCCTTATCTGCTATTTTTCAAGGTTTATTACGCTTCGAACAGCTCGATCGTCTTGCTGCCGGGAGTGAGCTTTACAACGGCCTTTTTCCAGTCGGCTCTCTTGCCGAAGTGAACGCCCTGTCTCTTGGGCTTTCCGTTATAGTTCATCGTTGTGACTCTCTCGACCTCAACGTTGAATATCTCCTCAACGGCCTTTTTGATCTCGATCTTGTTAGCGCCTTTCGCAACCTCGAAAGTGTACTTTCTGTCCGCAACCTGATCCATACTCTTTTCTGTTATGATAGGTTTTCTGATAATATCGTGTGCTACCATTACGCGTACACCTCCTCAAGCTTTGCTACCGCATCTTTTAATACGATGCACTTTGTGTGATTAAGCACCGCGTAGGTGTTGATCTCGCCGACATATGTGGCGTCAACGCCCTTGATGTTTCTCGCCGAGTTAACGATTTTCTTGTCGTTCTCGGGAAGAACGATCAGCGCCTTCTCGGTAACGCCCAGCTTCTTGAGCATGTCCGCGATCTGCTTTGTCTTGTACTCGTCGCACTTGAGCGAGTCCAGAACGATGATGTCGCTGTCCTCTACTTTAGACGAGAGCGCGGACTTGAGCGCCAGTCTCTTTACCTTCTTGTTTACTCTGTAGCTGTAGTCTCTGGGCTTGGGACCGAGAGCAACGCCGCCGCCTACCCACTGGGGAGCGCGGATACTGCCCTGTCTCGCGCGGCCCGTTCCCTTCTGGCGCCAGGGCTTGATTCCGCCGCCGCGGACCTCTGTGCGGGTCAGCGTCGACTGTGTGCCCTGTCTCTGGTTTGCCAGATAGTTAACGACTACCTCGTGCATTACGCTTGTGTTGACTTCTACGCCGAACACGTTTTCATTCAAATCTATTGAACCGACAACCTGACCGTCGGTGTTATAAACGTCTACTGTAGGCATTCTCTATATCCTCCTCTCTCTGCGGGTTAGGCTCTTGCCTTGACTGCGTTGCGAACAACAACCAAGCCGCCCTTGGGACCCGGGATCGAGCCCTTGACCAACAGAAGATTGCGCTCTGTGTCTATTTTAACCAAATCAAGGTTCAGAATCGTCACCTTGTCCACGCCGTAGTGGCCGGGGAGCTTCTTGCCCTTGAAAACTCTCGACGGATCCGAGCAGGCGCCCATCGAACCGGGGCCTCTGTGATAGTGGGAGCCGTGAGTCATGGGGCCTCTGTGGGTTCCCCATCTCTTGATAACGCCGGCGTATCCGTGACCCTTGCTGGTTCCGGTAACGTCGACCGTCTCGCCTTCCTCAAACTGAGCGACCGTCAGTTCGTCGCCGACGTTCATATCGGCCGCGCCGTCCAGCTTGAGCTCCTTGAGGTGCTTCTTGACCGGAACCCCGGCCTTGCCGAAATGTCCCTTCTCGGGCTTGTTGGCGCGTCTTTCCTTCTTGTCCTCAAAACCGACCTGAACGGCGGTGTAGCCGTCAACATCCTCGGTTTTCTTCTGTACCACCGGACACGGACCGGCCTCGATAACCGAAACGGGGATAAGCTGTCCGTCCTCGGTGAAGACCTGTGTCATACCAATCTTTTTTCCTAAGATTGCCTTTTTCATAAAATTCTCCTCCTATTTGCACGGGCATCGGTTTAGGCTTAAACATACCCGCGGGTCAGCGGTTGATAACTCAACTTAACCAAATTAAATTTTTAATTCAATGTCAACGCCTGCGGGCAGGTCAAGATGCTTAAGAGCGTCTATCGTCTTTCCGTTGGGACCGATAACGTCGATCAGTCTCTTGTGAGTCCGAAGCTCAAACTGCTCGCGCGAATCCTTGAACATATGAACCGCTCTTAAGATCGTGACGATCTCCTTCTTTGTGGGAAGCGGGATGGGGCCCGAAACCTTCGCGCCTGTTCTCTTGGCCGTCTCCACGATCTTAGCCGCGCTCTGGTCAATGAGATTTGAGTCATAAGCCTTAAGTCTGATTCTGATTTTTTCTGTCGCCATTCTTAAATACCCTCCTTATATAATAAGTTTTACACCGCGCCGGGCGTTTCGCGCGGATCGAATAATTAAACCCGAATAACATATCCTTTCGGATACGCACTCGGGAGGAATTGACACAGTTTCGCCAAAAGCCCGCAGAGATCCCGCGGGAGCAAAGCAAATCCGTATTCATAAAAATGTGACCTTCCGCCCTGTTTTTCGAAACCGGACAATCTCCCCCGAAATTCCCAAACCGACGTATCTGCGCCGTTTGCCACCTCCGGGATCATAGTCATGGTCGCGTCACACTCGATTATTATACTACCTTAAGCAAATAATGTCAAGAAAAATTTCGGTAAAATTTACACAAAATTAATCAAAATCGAAGTAATTTTCTGCACATTTTGCGCAGGATTTATATTGTATTTGACCTCTCATACACGCTATTTGCTCAATTTATTTAAAAACGCGCGGGTGCGCTCCTGCTTGGGATGGTCGATCACTTCCTCGGGTGCGCCCTGCTCCACGATCACGCCCTCCGACATAAACACGATCTTATCCGCCACGTTCCTGGCGAACTCGATCTCGTGGGTGACGATCACCATGGTCTTGTGCTCGGCGGCAAGGCTCCTGATTATTTTCAACACCTCGCCGGTGAGCTCGGGGTCGAGCGCCGACGTGGGCTCGTCAAAAAACAGGATCTTCGGGTCCTGAGCCATGGCGCGGGCGATCGAGACCCTCTGCTGCTGCCCTCCGCTCAGCTCGCAGGGATAGTTGTTCATCTTGTCTTTGAGCCCCACGTCATCGAGCAGCGCTATGGCGCTTTTCTCGATCTCGTCATATATCGCGTTCTTGTTCTGCTTGAAATCGGCCCGCTCCTTAGCCAGCAGCTTGGGCGCCAGCGTCACGTTCTCAAGTGCGCTGTACTGGGGGAACAGATTGAACGACTGGAACACCAGCCCGAAGTTCAGCTGCCGCTCCCTTATCTCGGCGCGGGAAGGCTTCTGCTTGTTGTCCGCGTCGAAGATCAAGCGGCCGTCGACAAATATTTTTCCCTTGTCGGCGGTCTCCAGAAAATTCAGGCAGCGCAGCAGCGTGGTCTTGCCGCTGCCCGACGAGCCGAGGATAACCAGGACCTCGCCCCGCTCCATAGTGAAATCCACGCCCTGCAAAACCTTGGTTTTGCCGAAGCTCTTATGTATATTGTTAACTTCAAGTATTGACACAGAACTCGCCCCCTTATCCCTTGTAATAGTCAAGCTTCTTTTCTATGTATCCGAACAGCAGCGTCAGTATTCCGCAGAACGCCAGGAAGAACAGGCCCGTTGAGAACAGCGGCCAGATGAGGCCCTGCTTGGTGAACCTCTCGGCGCACATGATGATCTCGGTCACTCCGATTATCCTCGCCAGAGACGTGTCCTTGACAAGGGTTATTATCTCGTTGCCCATAGCGGGGATCACGCGCTTGATGACCTGGAACAGCACTACTTTAAAGAACACCTGCGGCTTTGTGAGGCCGAGGACCTGTCCGGCCTCGTACTGGCCTTTGGGTATGCTCTCGATACCGCCGCGGTAGATCTCCGAAAAGTACGCCGCGTAGTTGATGACAAACGCGATAAGCACCGCTGTCATTCTGGATTTTATGGGAATATCAAAGATCAGTCCCGGCGCGTACAGCACCACAAACAGCTGCAGCATCAGCGGCGTGCCCCTGATTATCCACACGAAGGTTTTCGACACCCACTTGAGCGGCTTGAACCTTGACATTGAGCCGAAGGTTATAACAAGACCCAGAGGCACCGCCATTATCAGGGTGCAGAAAAAAATTATACAGTTATATTCAAAGCCGCCCACAAGGGAGGCGCTTACTTCCGATAATCTGTCCATTTAAAACTCCTTTTTGTCTTTACACAAAACTACAGGCTAAACGCCGTGCAAACCGCGCCGTTTAGCCTGTGAAATTCAAAAGATTACTCCACCATGAGCAGATCCTGCAGACCGTACTTCTCGGCTATCGCCGCCAGAGTGCCGTCCGCCGCCAGTTCCTTCACGGCCTCGTTGACCGCCTCGGCAACGTCGCTGCCCTTTCTGAAAGCAACGCCGTACTCGTCGCCGGGGAACTCGTTGGGAGCAACCACCAGATCCGCGTAGTCGGTGCCCTCGCCGATAGCGCCGATCGAGGAAACATAATCAACAACCGCCGCGTCGGAAGTGCCCGCCGCGACATCCATCAGAGCCTTGGCCTGAGAGTCAACGGCAGTAACGTTGGCGTTCGCGAAGAACTCGTCGCTCTCTATCAGCTCGTAGCCGGTCGAGTCGACCTCCGCGATAACGTCAAGACCGTCAACGCTCTGAGAATACGCGTCAACGTTATCGGCCTTAACTATCATGACCTGTCTGTTGTTCATATACGGCTCAGTGATAGCCATGTTCTCTTTTCTCTCGTCGGTGATCGTCAGACCGTTCCAGATGCAGTCGATGTTCTTTGAGCTGAGCTCGATCTCCTTTGAGCCCCAGTCGATCTCCTGATACTTGGGGGTAACGCCAAGCTTTTCGCACACGGCCGTGCTGAACTCGGTCTCAAAGCCTACCAGCTCTTCGCCCTCATAGTAGTTCATGGGCTCAAACAGCGTGATGCCGATAACCATCTCGCCCTTGTCCTTTATGTAAGCCAGATCGGACTCGGTCGACTCTGCGTCGGTCTTCGCGGCTGTGCTCTCGTCGGTTTTGGCGTTATCCGCGCCGTTGTTTGCCGGAGCGCTTCCGCATGCCGCCAGAACGGTTACCGCCAGCGCCAGCGCCAGCACTAATGCCAGAATTTTCTTAAGTTTCATAATTGAACCTCCCGTTTGGAATATTTTGTACAAAAAGATATTATCACAATCTTTAATAATTGTCAATATAAAATTGTTCATTAATGATTCCTTGATTAATTAAGTCCGCCCCGCCCGGTGCCACGGGCGGCAGATTGCCGCCCCTACGGGTTTGATGCAATTTGTATGGTTCATGACGATCCGATGTACCATCGACACCTGTAGGGGCGGATATTATCCGCCCGCGCTACTTGATATATTTGCAACAAATTTAATTAAATATGTTGCAAACTGCTTCTTTTTGTGATATAATAGCATATAACAGCTATGAAAGGAAGTGATTATTATGACCACTATAAGTCTTAGATTTGATGACGAGATGAAAAAACAGCTTGACGAGATGTGCGCCGAAATGGGTATGAACCTTACAACCTTTTTCATGGTTTACGCGAAAAAGGCCTTGCGCGACAGAAAAATTCCGTTCGATATTACCGCGCCGATCGATCCCTTTTATTCCGAAAGCAACATGGCGCAGATACGCAAGGCAGATGAGCAGGTCCGTGCAGGCCGAGTTGTTGTAAAATCTATGGACGAACTGGAGGCAATGGAAATTGAGTAAGATAACATTTGCCGAAGACGCGTGGGACGAATACCTGTATTGGCAGTCCCATGACAAAAAAATTCTGAAAAAGATCAATTCTTTATTGAAAAGCATACAGCGCGAGCCTTTTGATGGAGAGGGTAAACCGGAGCATCTGCGCAGCACAGCCGATTGGAGCAGGCGGATCAATGAAAAAGACAGACTTGTTTATGAGGTATCGAACGGAACGATAATTGTCAAACAGTGTAAAGGTCATTATGACGACAAATAAAAGCAAAGGCGCGGCCGTTTGGGCCGCGCCTAATTTTTTTATTTAAGGTGCCAGATCTCTCTGTTGTAGTCCTCGATGGTTCTGTCGCTGCTGAAGAATCCGGCTTTGGCGGTGTTGATAACAGCCTTTCTGGTCCAGTCGTCCGGATGGTCTCTGTAGACCCTGTTGGCGTCGTGGCAGGTGTGTATATACGACTCCAGATCGGGCAGCAGCAGATAGGGGTCCGCGAATCCGCCGTGGCTCTGCACCAGCGAGCGGTATATGTCGTAGAACATGTTGTGGTCGCCGCCCGAGAATGTTCCGTCGATCAGGGTGTCGACTATGTTCTTGATTCCCATGTTGGTGGCGTAAAGCTCGGGGCTGGGCGAGTGGTTCCTGGCATAGAGGCCGAGGACCTCGTCGGAGCTCATGCCGAAAATGAAGATGTTGTCGTCTCCGACCTGCTCGCGTATCTCCACGTTGGCTCCGTCCATCGTTCCGATAGTCAGCGCGCCGTTGAGCATCAGCTTCATGTTGCCGGTGCCGGACGCCTCCTTGCTGGCGGTCGAGATCTGCTCGCTCAGGTTTGCGGCGGCAACGATCCTCTCGGCGATCGAAACGTTGTAGTTCTCGATAAATACAACCTTTAAGATATCCTTGGTCCTCGGGTCGTTGTTAACGACCTTGGCTACCTTGTTGATAAACTTGATTATGTTTTTCGCCATGTAGTAGCCGGGAGCCGCCTTTGCCGCGAAGATAAACGTCTCGGGCATCATGTTGGCCGTCTCGGGAGCGTCGATTATCGACTTGTATCTGTAGATAATATGGAAAACCTTGAGCAGCTGTCTCTTGTACTCGTGAAGTCTCTTTATCTGCACGTCGAAGATCGACTCGGGATCAACGATGATGTCGTTGTGCTTTTTGATGTACTCGGCGAGCTTCTTCTTGTTGTCAAGCTTGATCTTTGCGAACTTCTCTCTGAATGCCGCGTCGTCGGCAAAGGGCAGCAGGTTTTCAAGCTGCGTGTAGTCCTTTACCCAGCCGTCGCCGATAGAGTCGCAGATCAGCTTCGAGAGCTCGGGGTTCGCCTTGTACAGCCATCTTCTGAACGTGATACCGTTGGTCATGTTCTTGAACTTATAGGGATAAATGCTGTAATAATCCTTAAAGGTCTCTTTTTTCAGTATCTCGGTGTGCAGCGCCGCGACGCCGTTTATGCTGTGACAGGCGGTGAGGCACAGGTTCGACATGCTGACCTGGCCGTTGTCGTGGATGACCGCCATGTACTCGATCTTGCCGTAGTCGCCGGGGAAGCGCTCGCTGAGAGCCGCTCTCTGACGTCTGTCTATCTCATGTATGATCTGTCCTATTCTGGGCAGCAGGGTGTCAACCATCTCCATGGGCCACTTTTCGAGAGCCTCGGCGAGGATCGTGTGGTTGGTGTAAGCGAAGGTTCTCTGAACGATACTCCAGGCGTCGTCCCAGCCCAAGCCTTCCTCGTCCATCAGGATCCTCATAAGCTCGGGGATCGCGGTGGTGGGGTGGGTGTCGTTGATATGGATCTGCATATACTCGGGTATATCCATGATCGACAGATGTTTTTGCTTGTGCTTGTCGATTATCCACTGCATCGTGGCGGACACAAAGAAGTACTGCTGCTTGAGTCTCAGCAGCTTGCCCTCGTAGTGGTTATCCTCGGGATAGAGTATCTTTGAAATTACCTCGGCCAGCGCTCTGTTCTCGTTTGCCTTGGCGTAGTCGCCGCGGTTAAAGTGGGTCATATCTATCTCCTCGGGCGAGCACGCTCTCCAAAGTCTCAGCGTGTTAACCGTGTCGGAGTCAAAGCCGGTGATCGGCATGTCGTAGGGCTCGGCTATAACGGTGTTGTAGTCCACATGCTCAAACTTCATGCGGCCGTCCTCCCACTTCTCGACAATGCGTCCGTTGAAGTGGACTTCCTTAACGTCCTCGGGTCTGGCGATATCCCAAACGTTTCCGCTCAGGAGCCAGGGGTCGGGCATCTCTATCTGCTCGCCGTCCACGATCTTCTGTTTGAACAGACCGTACTCGTATCTGATTCCGCAGCCGAAGGCGGGCAGGTCAAGGTTTGTCAGCGAGTCCAGGAAGCACGCCGCCAGTCTGCCCAGGCCGCCGTTGCCCAGGCCCGCGTCGGTCTCGACTTCCTCAATGTCGCTCAGGTCGTAGCCCAGCTCCTTGAGCGCCTCTCTGTATACCTCAGTCTCCATTATGTTCATCAGGTTGTTGCCCATGGCGCGTCCCATAAGGAACTCAAAGGAGAGATAATAAAGCTCCTTCTGGGGCTTTTTTTCCATCTTGTCCTGATAATTCACGTATTTTTCCATTATCTCGTCGCGGATAGTGAGCGCGGTGGCTCTGTAGACCTCGAGCTTGTTCGCCTTTTCGATGGTCCTGCCGTAGTAGCGCTTAACCTTGCCCGTGATCTCGGACTTTATAAACTTTTTCTTTTTTTCAAAAGCCGCCGTGCCGGGCTTTAAATGTGTGTGCACCATTTTTTTAGCGCCTTTTTTGGGTGCCGCAGATTTAGTGCCTTCCATGTTTATTACCTCCAATTGATACTTATAGTATATAATATTGAAAATTAACTTAAATGTGAGGGGCAGCGTCTCCGCTCTGCGGAAACATTACCCTGTTCCGGTTTATTTTACCCCAATTCGCCCGTTTTATCAAGTGAAACAAGCATAATCCCTCCGTTTTAATTAAAATTTTATTATATTTAACCATTCTATGCCCGTATTTTGGACAAAAATATGTGCAACTGCACAGTAACGAGCGGCTGCACTTTTACAATTATTTTACACACAAATCGACAAAATATTAATATTTGTCTGCTATTTTCCCATGCTGTCCATCAAAGTCATTATTCTCTGGACAAACAGAGCGAACTCGATACGGCTGGCAAAATCCTTGGGGCGTATCGTTCCGTCGCCGTAGCCGCCCATCAGGTTGTTTTCCACGCACGCCGCGATCGCGTCGCGGGCGTAGAAATCAATATACGACCAGTCGGAATAGTTGTTGAGCGCCTTCGCGGTGTTGGGTATCGCCGAGACGATCTGGCGCGCTCTCATAACTCTGTACGCCAGAGTCGCCATATCCTGACGCAGCATTGTGCCCTCGGGGTTGAACAGATTGTCGCCCACGCCCCAGGCCACGCCCGTCGCCTTGGCTTGTCCTATCTCGTTATAATAATACTTGTCCGGCGTAACGTCGGCGAAGTTGTCGGTCACTTCAACGTCAACGTCTTTCAGCACTCTGTAGAGCAGCGCGGTGGCGTCCGCCCTTGAGATAAACACGTCAGGACCGAACCGGGTCTCGCTTATGCCGTTAACGATTCCGCGCTTTACGAGCTCGTCGAGAGCCGGCATCGCCCAGTCGTACTCGCCCATATCGGTAAATTTGTACGCTGTTGCGCCGCTGTTTGTCTGCGGCTCGGGTGTGGGATCGGGCTGAACCGGAGCCTCGGGCACGAGAGTCGGCAGCGGAGCCTGTCCGGCCGGGTTCTGCGCCTCGGGCGCCTGCGTAGGCTGCTGTATCTCCGGCAAAGGCGTCGGATCGGGTGCCGATACCGGAGGCAGCGGCGCCGCTCCGCCTATGGTCGGCGCTGCCGCCGGCGCCGAGTTAAGCTCCTTCATCATGTTGTACAGCGATGAGTTTTCCATAAACGACGAGTATTCAAACATACTGTACCCGCCGATATACTGACTGTTTCTACCCATGCCGACATGGGTCTTGAGCTCGTTTATTCCGTTCTGTCCGCGCCACGCCGAGTCCGACCCGGCCGCGGCCTTGTACGCCGCCTCGCCGATATAAAGCTTCACGTCTGTGGGAGCGCACACGCCCGCCCACCAGTTGATCAAAGTGTTGTAATCCGCCCCGCTCTGGCCGTTGTACCAATAGAGCTGGGGCATGATGTAGTCCACAAATCCGCTCTCTACCCAATATTTGGTATCGGCGTAGAGGCTGTGGTACGAGCTGCTGCCGTTGGTGGCGCTGCCGCCGGGAGTGTCGGAATTTGCCCAGATACCGCTGGGGCTGACGCCGAACATACAGTTCGGATCGATCTCCTTTACAGCCTCCTTGGCGCAGGATATCAGGGTGTTCACCATGCTGCGGCGCCAGTCGGCCTTGTCGGGATAGCTGTCCTGGTACTTATAATACGCCGCCGAATCATCAAAGCCGCTGCTCGGGTAAAAATAATCATCAAGGTGTATTCCGTCAACGTCGTAATTCCGCACTATCTCTCTGATACCCTCTAAGATTATGTCGATCGCGTCGGCCTCGCCGGGATTTAAGTACATCTTGCCGGTGCTGTCGGTCAGCACCAGATCGGGTCTCAGCACCGCCGGGTTATTGGCCGCCAGACGGTCGTTGTCCGAGGACGAGTTTGTCACTCTGTAGGGATTGATCCACGCGTGCAGCTGCATGCCGCGCTTGTGCGCCTCGTTCACCGCGTATTCAAGCGGGTCAAAGTTGTCGCTCGGCGCCACGCCCTGCGTTCCGGTCAGGTAGCGCGACCAGGGATAAACCGCCGAGTTGTAGAGCGCGTCGCCCGAGGGGCGGACCTGGAAAAATATAGTGTTGAATCCCATATCGGCGCAGTTGTCCAGCACCGTGTCAAGCTCAGTCCTGAGCTGCCACGCGTCCGTGGTTCCCTGCGACGGATAATCGAGGTTCGCCACAGTCGCCACCCACACGCCGCGCATCTCGGTGTCGTCGGCGTGGGCGGTGTTTTCGTTTGAAAAATAAAACAGATTTACAGCCACGACCGCGCAGATGACGTAGGCTATAAGTCTGAAGCCAAAATCGTGTTTCCTCATCAAATTCCTCCTATGTATCTTTTTGGTACGTGTTATCACAAAGGCTTGTTCACATGATAATTATATGAGTCAATAATAGATTATAGCACAATATTTTAATTTTGTCAATTTCCGCCCCGAATAGTTTACAGTATATTAAAAACTCATATTGCCATTCCCGCAAAAATGCGTCGGCGCGAGGGGCGGAGGGGCTCGCGCAACCGGGTGGGCGAATGATTTCGGAAAAACTCTGTTTTTCTACACACCAAAAATCGGCCTGGCGAAAACCAAGCCGATTTTTTATTGTTTAAATTACTGCTCTTTGATAGCCGCCTGAGCCGCCGCCAGTCTCGCGATCGGAACGCGGAAGGGTGAGCATGATACATAGTCAAGACCGATCTTGTTGCAGAACTCAACAGATGTCGGGTCTCCGCCGTGCTCGCCGCAGATGCCCACATGGAGCGAGGGTCTAACCGGCTTGCCGAGAGAAATCGCCATTTCCATCAGCTTGCCCACGCCGCTCTGGTCGAGCTTCGCGAACGGGTCGTTCTCAAATATCTTGGTGTCGTAGTAGGCGTCGAGGAACTTGCCCGCGTCGTCTCTCGAGAATCCGTAGGTCATCTGGGTCAGATCGTTTGTTCCGAAGCAGAAAAACTCGGCCTCGGTCGCGATCTGATCCGCCAGCAGAGCCGCTCTCGGGATCTCGATCATGGTTCCAACCTCATATTTGAGGTCGGCGCCCGCCGCCTTGATCTCGGCGTCCGCTGTCTCAACAACGATGTTCTTAACAAACTTGAGCTCCTTGATATCGCCAACCAGCGGTATCATGATCTCGGGAACGATATCCCAGTCGGGATGAGCCTTCTTCACATTGATAGCGGCGCGGATAACTGCGCTTGTCTGCATCTTTGTGATCTCGGGATAGGTTACCGACAGACGGCAGCCTCTGTGTCCCATCATCGGGTTGAACTCGTGGAGCGAGTTGATTATCGCCTTGATGTCCTCAACGCTCTTGCCCTGCGCGTCCGCCAGAGCCTTGATGTCGGCCTCCTCGGTGGGAACGAACTCGTGCAGCGGGGGATCGAGGAACCTGATAGTAACGGGGTTGCCCTCAAGAGCCTCATACAGAGCCTCAAAGTCGCTCTGCTGCATGGGCAGGATCTTCGCGAGAGCCGCCTCTCTTTCCTCAACGGTGTCTGAGCAGATCATCTCGCGGAACGCGCCGATCCTGTCGCCGTCAAAGAACATGTGCTCGGTGCGGCAGAGACCGATACCCTCGGCGCCGAGCTCTCTCGCGCGCTTCGCGTCGTCGGGCGTGTCGGCGTTGGTTCTTACCTTCATGGTCCTGTACTTGTCGGCCCAGCCCATGATCCTGCCGAACGTGCCGCTGATCGAAGCGTCAACCGTGTCGATAACTCCGTCATAGATATTTCCTGTCGAGCCGTCGAGCGAGATGAAGTCG
>CANPWW010000063.1 GCA_947585115.1 uncultured Monoglobus sp. | reverse complement strand
ACCGCGATCTCATATGACATAGTAAAATGCGGCGACAAATACGGAGTTGTTTTCGAGCTTATCAAATCAAACACGCTTTCAAGCAGAATTATGAGTGAGCCTGAGCGCCTTGATGAGTATATCGAAAAATACGTTAAACTGATGAGATGCGTCCACTCCACCAAATTCAGCGATGTGACCTCCGCGCAGGTCAACGATGTGTATAAGCTGTGTTTTGAGGCTGAAAAAGATTTTATCACCGAAAACGAGTGGGATACTCTTATGGGCATAATCGATTTGATGCCCAAAAAGGACACTATTGTTCACGGCGACATGCACGCAAGAAACATAATGATGCAGGGCGACGAAATGCTCTTGATCGACATGGACGAGATCAAATGCGGACATCCGGTATATGATTTGGCAAATATATTTTTCGGGTACAAATTTTTAAAGGGAATAACCAAGATTGAAAAATACCTCGGAATGAATAATGAGATGTGCAAAAAATTTATAGACAAATTCACCAATCTTTACTTTGCTGACTTGAGCCCTGCCGATGCCGAAACCGTCGTTAAAGGCATTGACGCGCTCGCGATGCTGAGATACGCGTATACCATTATATTGGCGTCTATGGGCGCGGGCTCCGAGCGAGTGGCTGAAGTGCTGAGAGACTCGGTATTTTCGAATGTTGACGCTATATCGAACGCGATCGGAATATTGGAAGAAAATCAAAATATTATGATAACGGAGGAAAATTGATCAATGAAAACAAAATTTTTTAAAAGAATAGCTGCCGCGGCAGCCGCGCTGTCTGTTCTCTTGACTGCCGCGTGCGCGGGAAACAACGCCGCGGACAACGCGAAACAGACCGAGCAGCCCCGCGAGATCTCATATTCATCTCAGGCGATCGAGCTTGACGGAGCTGCCAACGCCAGACAGCTTGGCGGATATGTATGCGCGGACGGCCGAAAAATAAAGGACGGCGTGCTGCTAAGAAGCGCGGCGCTCGACACGCTGACCGACGAGGGAGTCAAAACCCTTTCGGATAAATACAAGCTTGAATACATATTCGATTTCCGAATGGAATCCGAGCGGGAGGCCCGGCCCGATAAAGAAATACCCGGAGCCGAAAATCTATCCCTGCCTGTATTAACCTCCTCAGGATACGACGACGAGACAAAAGCGGCTATAGTCGCCGCGATGGCCTCGGGCGATCCCGATCAGCGCAATGTGGTGCTCGCAAAACACAACGGACTGTCGAACATATATAAAAATATGCTTTTGAGTGACGAGGGCAAAAAAGCATACTCCGAATTTTTTGACAAACTGCTTACGCTTGAGGACGGACGTGCGGCCTTATGGCACTGCACTCAGGGCAAGGACAGAGCGGGAATGGCGTCTGTGCTCATCCTCTACGCCCTTGGAGCAGACGATGAGACGGTAAAGCAGGACTACCTCTTAACCAACGAGGCGTATAAGGACCTGATCGAGGAAAACGAGGCGAAAGCGGCGGAGCTCGGTCTCAACGAGGATGAAACAAGAGAGTTTGTGGGCTTGGCGGCTTCGGTCAGCGAGCATTATCTGGATCTTGCGCTTGAAAGCATTAAGACAGAATACGACTCGGTCATTAACTATCTGAAAGATGGCCTCGGCCTTTCGGATGACGACATTAATACTCTGCGCGATAAATTCTTAGAGTAATATAATCTAAATACGAAAGGAACAGAATAATTATGGAACATATATTAGACGGCAAAACATTGACGATTAAGCTGCCGCTCAGAATTGATTCGGGAAACGCGGCGGACGCCGAGAGCGAAATTTTCGGATTGATCGGCGAAAACGCACCCGAGAGCGTTGTTCTTGACGCGGAGGGCTGCGAGTACATATCGAGCGCGGGTCTCAGAATTGTGCTAAAGCTTAAAAAGGCGGTTCCCGATTCGAAGGTTATCAACGCTTCAACTGATGTGTATGAAATTTTTGATATGACGGGATTTTCGGAGATTATAGACGTTAAAAAAGCGTTCCGTGAGATGTCGGTCGACGGCTGTGAGATCATCGGTCAAGGCGGACACGGAACGGTTTACCGCATAAACGGAGACACGATACTCAAGCTTTACAAAGAATCTGAGCCTCTGAGCGAGATCGAGTGCGAGATCGAGTACGCCAGAAACGCGTTTGTCTCGGGCATACCGACCGCTATTCCGTTTGATGTTGTAAAGTGCGGGAACTGTTACGGCTCGGTTTTTGAGCTTATAAACGCTGAGACTTTGGCAAGCGCAATAAAGAAAAATCCCGATAGGTTCGACGAGTATTCCCGAAAATACGCCGAGCTTGTAAACACGCTCCACACGACCGAGGCTGATACAAGCCGCTTGTCGAATATCAAAGACTTGTATAATCAGTGGACCGATGAGATGTCAGGATTTTTGACCGCCGATGAGATAGAACTGATACACAAGATCATAAACAGTGTGCCCGACAGAAACACTTTTGTGCACGGTGACATTCACACCAAAAATGTGCTTATACAGGACGGCGAGCTTGTGCTTATAGATATGGCTGACATAACGTACGGCCATCCGATATTTGACTATTTGGGAATGTCTCTGACCCACGTTATCGCGGGAAGGGAAAATCCCGAACGTCCGCATATGATACTCGACCTTGATTACGAGACGGGCCTCCGACTTTGGAATGATTTGCTAAAAGCGCGCTTCGGCTCGTTGGGAGAAGAGGGAATTAAGCAAATGAACGATTTGTTTTTTGCTTTCGGAATGCTTAAATTTACAATAGCGTCGGCCGTTAATAAATCACATGACGACGAGTTTGTTAAATTCCTTGTGGGCTTGAGCCGAGAACGTTTCTTCCCGAACGCCGAAAAACTGATCGGAGCGGTCAGATTTTAAAGATAGGCATAAAAATCCCCGAAAATAATCGGGGATTTTTGCGTTATCGTTTATCAAGTTTCGCCAGATCCTTTATAACTTCGCCGGCTATTATCAGCCCGGCGACGGACGGCACGAATGACACGCTGCCGGGGACGGCTTTGCGCAAATCGCCGCCTTCGGCCAACGTGATCGGCTTTATCGGCTTTTCCTTTGAGTAAACTACTTTTAGTTTTTTTATTCCTCTGCGTCTCAGCTCATAGCGCATGACTTTGGCAAGCGGACAGACTGAGGTCTCGTAAATGTCCGCCACTTCAAACGCTGTCGGGTCAAGCTTGTTCCCGGCGCCCATTGAGCTTATTATCGGCGTGTTTGCTTTATTGGCGTTAACGACAAGGGCGATCTTGGCGGTCACCGTGTCGACCGCGTCGATTATATAATCATAATTTTTAAAGTCAAACTCTTCTTCCGTCTCGGGCAGATAAAATGTCCTGAACGCGCGGACCTTGATATTTGGGTTTATGTTTGTCAACCTTTCAGCCATCACGTCAACTTTGTATTTGCCGACCGTTTTGTGAGACGCGATTATCTGCCGGTTTATGTTCGAGACGCTGACCTTGTCGCTGTCGATCAAGTCGATGGCGCCAACGCCCGCGCGGGCAAGCGCCTCGGCCGCATAACCTCCCACGCCGCCTACACCGAACACCGCCGCTTGCGAAGCGGCCAGTTTTTTTATTCCGTCTTTTCCGAGCAAGAGCTCTGTTCTCTCAAATTGATTCTCCATACCAATTCTCCCGTGTAAGTTTTAAAACATTATATCATAGATCAATACTTTTAACAATAGATTTAATATAAGTTTAAATGTCAAATCCGTAAATATTGACAAAACCGCTCGGATATGTTATTATCCAATCATACAAATCATGTTTCGGAAAGGTGATTTTAGTGAAATTTGATACCGAAGATCTTGTGAACAAGATCATAAAAAGCTATGAAACTCACAAGGATATAAGCCGTATTGATGAGGAAAATATGATAAACAAAAAGATCATAATAGAAATCATCGACAGGCTCAGAAAAATATTGTTTCCGGGATATTTTGACAACAGCAAAATACGCTCGGAGTACATACGCTATATAGTGGGCGAGCATCTGGAGTTTATACAGTATAATCTCAGGAAACAGATCGCCCGCGCTCTCGGCAGCGGTGATATGTGCAGCGAGTGTCCGAAATCGACCCTTGAGAACAAGGCCGAGGAAATAACCGACAGGTTTCTTGAAAAAATACCGATGATACGCGAGTACCTTTACACGGATGTTCAAGCCGCTTTTGACGGCGACCCCGCAGCCAGCAGCACCGATGAGGTAATTTTCTCATACCCCGGGCTCTACGCCATAACAGTCTATCGGATCGCACACGAGCTGCAACTGCTTAATGTTCCTATGATACCCAGGATCATGACCGAGCACGCCCACAGCCAGACGGGGATCGATATTCATCCGGGAGCCACAATCGGCAAACATTTCTGCATAGACCACGGAACGGGCATTGTCGTCGGCGAAACTACAACAATTGGCGATAATGTGAAAATATATCAGGGCGTGACGCTGGGCGCGCTTTCCACCAGAAAAGGCCAGGAACTGCGCGGCGTCAAGCGTCATCCGACGATAGGCAACAACGTCACGATTTATTCCGAAACCAGTATATTGGGCGGTGAGACCGTCATAGGCGACGGAGCGACCATCGGCGGAAACGCGTTTATCGTCAGCTCGATCGAGGCCGGAACGAAGGTAAGCGTCAAAAAGCCGGAGCTCCAGTATTCCGGTTCGGGGCAGGACGATTTTTAACAAAAATATATGAAAATAATCCGATATTGTGTCGGATTATTTTTATGGCATAAAGCCGCGCGGCAACATATAATATCAGATAATAATATCGCATAAATATGATTGGAGGTATTATATGTTAATACATATTGTAAAAAGCGGAGAGACATACTCGCAGATAGCCGCGCTGTACAATATTCCACTGCTGAATCTTCTGGCCGACAACGGTCTGACTTTTGAGTCAAGGGCGGTTGTGGGACAGGCGCTGGTAATATCGGAGGCTGAGATAACCCATATAGCGGAGCCCGGCGAGACACTTTCGTCCATCGCCGCGCGGTACGGCGTCAGTCTAAAAACCCTTTACAGGAACAATTATTTTCTGGGAGGAGCACCCGACATTTCTGCCGGACAGACGCTGAACATCACATTAAGCGGCGCCAAAATTCGTTCCATTCAAACAAACGGGTACGCCTACCCGTTTATATCGCTTGAGCTGCTGCGTGAACAGCTGCCGTTTATGACATATCAAACGCCGTTTACCTACGGAATAAGCTCAAATGGTGATCTGGTCGATCTTGAAGGCGACGTGCCAATGATAAATCTGGCGGACGCGCTTTCGGTAAGATCGCTTATGCACCTGTCAACGCTCACAGAGTACGGAACTTTCAGCAGCGACCGCGCGACTTTGATATTCGGCAGCGAGGTACTGCGCTCCGCTCTGGCCGATGAAATTATAGAGAATATTAGAAACAAAGGCTACAGTGGGTTGGATGTTGATTTTGAATTTATATATCCGTCTGAAAAAAATGACTATGTTGAATTTTTGGAGTATCTGCGCGGACGCATATCTCCTCTCGGATATCCGCTGTTCTCCGCTTTGGCTCCGAAAACAAGCGATGATCAGCCGGGCACCCTGTACGAGGGGCATGATTACGCCGCGATCGGAGCGGCTGTGGACAAGGTGCTGCTTATGACCTACGAGTGGGGCTACACCTACAGCGAGCCCATGGCGGTCGCGCCGATTGGCTCGGTCGAGAGAGTTATACAATACGCTGTTACCAGGATACCGCCCGGTAAAATTTTTATGGGCATACCGACTTACGGCTACGACTGGCCGCTCCCATATGTTAAGGGCGTGACAAAAGCCGTGTCGCTGTCTCCCGTTCGCGCGGTGCAGATCGCCGAGCGTTACGGCGCTGTGATAAATTACGACGAGACCGCTCAAACGCCGTGGTTCGAATACAGGGATGAAAACGGGACTCTGCATGAGGTTTGGTTCGAGGACGCCCGAAGCATAGCGGCAAAATATGATCTTGCCGACCGATATAATTTGTTCGGGTTCGGCTACTGGAGCCTTGACCGCAAATTTCCGCAAAATCTTGTTATTCTCAACTCAAAATATGAAATAACGCAGTAAAATCATATATTGAGCATAACTTGTAATAATAATGTAAGATTTAAGTAAAGTTTAAGTAAGATTTTAAATCCTTTATATGTTATTATATTTATGTATAATTATTTGAATTGTTTAACAGAGTAACATAAGGAGAAATATATGTGCGCGAAAAAGTACGATAATCAAAGCATAACCGCCCTCAAAGGCGCCGACAGAGTGAGAAAGCGTCCGGCCGTAATATTCGGCTCGGACGGAATTGACGGTTGCGAGCACTCGATGTTCGAGATCCTTTCAAACTCGATAGACGAGGCCAGAGAGGGCTTTGGCAATATTATAACGATAACAAGATTTCTGGATAAGTCTATAGAGGTCGAGGATTTCGGCCGCGGTATTCCCGTCGATTATAACGAGCGTGAAAAAAAGAATAACTGGGAACTGGTTTTCTGCGAGCTCTACGCCGGCGGCAAATATAAAAACAACACCGGCGGAAACTACGAATTCAGTCTGGGTCTCAACGGTCTCGGCCTTTGCGCCACGCAGTACAGCTCGGAATTTATGAGCGTTGTCATTCAGCGCGACGGATATAAATATGAGCTTGAGTTTAAAAAAGGCAAAAACATAGGCGGTCTTAAAAAAACGCCTTTCCGCCACAGGCATACCGGCTCGAAAATACTTTGGCGCCCCGATCTGAAGGTTTTTACCGATATCGACATACCTCTTGATTATTACCAAGACACGTTAAAGCGCCAGGCCGTGGTGAACCCGGGCATCCGATTTGTTCTGAAAAACGAGGTCAGCCGCGGAAAATTTGAGGAATTTGAATTTTTATATGAAAACGGAATTGTCGACTATGTTAAGGAGCTCTCTGGCGGCAAGGCGTTCACCGAGCCGTATTTTGCCGAGGCGGAGCGCAGCGGCAGGGACCGCGAGGATCTGCCCGAATACAAGCTCAAAATGAGCTTCGCCTTCTGCTTCTCAAACGAGATCAGCGCGACCGAGTATTATCACAATTCGAGCTTCCTTGAGCATGGCGGCTCGCCGGACAAAGCTGTCAGAAACGCCTTTGTGTACGCTGTGGACAAATATTTGAAATCCGAAAACAAGTATAACAAAAATGAGGGAAAAATACAGTACAGCGATATACAGGACAGTCTGATACTGGTCTCGAACTCATACTCCACCATGACAAGCTATGAGAACCAGACCAAAAAGGCGATAAACAACAAGTTTATCCAGGACGCAATGACCGATTTCCTGCGCAAGACTCTTGATATTTATTTTATTGAAAACAAGATGGAAGCCGATAAAATATGCGCTCAGATACTCGTGAACAAGCGCAGCCGCGAAACCGCTGAAAAAACGCGAATCAACGTTAAGAAAAAGCTCGGCGGAAATCTTGATGTTGCCAACAGAGTAAAAAAATTTGTGGACTGCCGCAGCAAGGACCCCGAAAAGCGCGAGGTCTATATAGTTGAGGGAGACTCGGCTCTGGGCGCCTGCAAGCTGGGCAGGGACAGCGAGTTTCAGGCTATTATACCGCTGAGAGGAAAAATTCTTAACTGCCTCAAAGCCGAGTACGACAAGATATTCAACAGCGATGTCATTGTTGATCTTTTGCGCGTTCTCGGCTGCGGCGTTGAGATCAAGTCAAAGCATAACAAGGATCTGAGCTCGTTTGACTTAGGCAATCTTCGATGGAGCAAGATCATAATCTGCACCGACGCGGACGTTGACGGATTCCATATCCGCACACAGGTTCTCACGATGATCTACAGGCTTGTGCCTACCCTTATCGAAAAGGGATACGTGTATATAGCCGAGTCGCCGCTGTATGAGATCAATACCAAAAGAAGCACATATTTCGCGTTTAACGAGCAGGAAAAGTCCGACATACTCAAAAAAATTGACGGTCAAAAATACACGATCCAGCGCAGCAAGGGCCTCGGCGAGAACCAGCCTGACATGATGTGGCGCACCACCATGAATCCCGAGACGCGCCGCCTTATCAAGATCATGCCCGACGATGTCAAGAAAACTCAGGAGATATTTGATCTGCTGCTCGGCGACAATCTGAGCGGACGCAAGGAGCATATCGCCGAGAGCGGCCATAACTATATAGACCTGATCGACGTGTCATAAAACACACGCTATAACTTATATTTAAATTTAAATACTATAAAGAATTGGAAAACATATTATGAAAAAACCTATAATACAAGAACAACAGATAACCGACACTCTGGAAAACAATTATATGCCGTACGCCATGAGCGTTATCATTTCCAGGGCAATACCCGAGATCGACGGACTCAAGCCGTCGCACCGCAAGCTGCTTTATACCATGTATAAAATGGGTCTTATAAACGGCTCGCTCACAAAATCCGCGAATATTGTGGGACAGACAATGCGCCTCAATCCTCACGGCGACGCAGCGATATATGAGACTCTTGTCAGGCTTACCGACGGAAACGGAGCGCTTCTTCTTCCTCTTGTCAAGTCAAAGGGAAACTTCGGCCGCGTGTATTCGCGCGATATGGCATACGCAGCCGCGCGTTACACCGAGGTCAAGCTGTGCCCCGTATGCACCGAGCTGTTCGGTGAGATCGACAAAGACACGGTCGACTTTGTTGACAACTACGACGGTTCTATGAAAGAGCCGACACTGCTCCCGACGACATTTCCGAATATTCTGGCGAACCCGAATCAGGGTATCGCGGTCGGAATGGCATCAAATATTTGCTGCTTCAATCTGCGCGAGTTGTGCGACGCCACGATCGCCGTTATGAAGGATCCGGAGGCTGATCTGTCGGAGATCATGCCGGCGCCGGATTTTCCGACCGGAGGAATGCTGCTCTACAACAAGGATGAAATAGACGAGATCTACCGCACGGGCAGAGGCTCGATCAAAGTCCGCGCAAAATATAAATATGACAAAAAGCAAAACTGCATTGATATATATGAGATACCTTACAGCACAACCGTTGAGGTCATTATAGACAAAATAGTTGATCTGGTGAAATCGGGCAAGGCGAGAGAGATCTCGGATGTCCGCGATGAGACGGATCTCAAGGGCTTAAAGATCACAATTGATTTAAAGCGAGGCACCGATCCGGACGCGCTCATGGCGAAGCTCTATAAAATGACCGCGCTTCAGGACAGCTTCGGCTGCAACTTTAATATTCTGGTTGAAGGCTCGCCAATGGTGCTCGGCGTTAATGATATTCTCTGCGAGTGGCTCAGGTTCCGACGCAGCTGCGTCAAGCGCGCGCTGAGCTATGATATTGACAAAAAGAGCGCCAAGCTGCACCTTCTTGAGGGACTGAGCCTGATTTTGCTCGACATCGACAAGGCTATCAAAATCGTCCGCGAGACCGAGGACGATTCAATGGTCGTTCCGAATCTCATGAGAGGATTCAATATAACCCGGGCGCAGGCTGAGTTCGTTTCCGAGATAAAGCTGCGCAATCTGAATAAGGATTATATTTTAAAGCGAACGGCCGAGATAGAAAACCTTAAAAACGAGCTTGACGATCTCCGCAAGACGGTTGAGAGCAAAAGCAGAATCAATAAGCTTATAGAAAAGCAGCTGAAACAGGTAGCAAAAAAATTTGGTTCCGACCGCAAAACAGAAATAATATCGGCTGATGAGATAAAAGAGCCTACAATAGATGAAACTATTCCCGATTACGGTTTAAAGTTGTTCAGAACGCGCGACGGATATTTAAAGAAAATATCTCTCGTTTCTCTGCGCACCAGCGGAGAACAAAAGGTCAAGGAAGGCGACGAGCTTGTTCAGGAAGTAGAGGCGAAAAACAGCAGCGAGGTAATCTTCTTTGCCGAGGGCGGAACTGCCTATAAAATGAAAGCATACGATATTCCCGACAGCAAGGCCAGCCTGCTCGGTGATTTTATTCCGAACCTTTTGGGGCTGACCGACAAGGAGCGAATCGTGGGCATGGCTGTAACCGACGACTTTAAAGGCGAGCTAATATTCTGCTTTGAAAACGGAAAAGCCGCGAAAGTTCCGCTTTCCGCTTATCAAACCAAAACAAACAGAAAAAAGCTTTCGGGAGCGTTCTCGACAAAGTCGCCCATGGTTGAAATGTTTTTCCTCCCCGAAGGCGAGCAGACTGAAATTGTTTTGTTTTCGGACAGCGGCCGCGCCGTGGCCGTCAAATCGGACAAGATACCCCTCAAGACGACCCGTTCCACGCAAGGCGTTAATATTATGTCATCGAGAAAGGGCAGCGTGGTCAGCCGCTGCGCGCTCGCAATAGAATCCGATATTATAAACATGTCAAGATTCAGGACGAGAACATACCCCGCGGTCGGCGCTCTTGTGAGAGAATCTGATTTGGGGATCGAGCAAATAAGCATTGACGACAATGGTCGGTAAAATATATTTGCAAAATATATTTGTTCATGATATAATATATTAACAAGGTATTTGTTTTGTAACGGGGTGGGATAAATGCTTCAGAAAAAAATTATCTGGAAATTGAATATAATCGACCTGCTGCTCATAGTTATCATACTGCTGAGTATATTGGCGCTTATATACAAGTCTGTCTCAGGCAGCGGAGACGAGAGCGAGTACCGTGAGTATACGCTTTCTTATGTATGCGAGAGCGCTCCGATACGTCTTTTTGACACGATCAATCAAGGGGAGCTCTGTATTGACGGCGCGACAGGCGATGAAGTCGGCGAACTTACCGATTTTGAGGTTACGCCGATTTTTGAATATGTTCCCCTGCCCGAAACACCCGAGCCGGCACCGGACAGAGAAGACGAAGAAGAAATTTCCGAAAACTCTGATGATGATAACGCGGACGATGAAAATACGGAGGATTCCGAAAACGGCGATGATGAGGAGCTTCGGGTCAAAAAAAATACCCCCGCGCCAAAACCAACGCCCGAGCCTACAAGAGCCAAGGCGGTCTTTACTACTACGGTCGAGGCCGCGAAAGCCGAGCACGGTATCAGGATCAATAAAAACGTATATTTGATAGGACAAAGCATGCAGCTCGTTATCGGCAACACGGTTTTTGACGTGTATATCAGCGACATGCAGTAGCTAATTGATATGCAAGCGCGGGAGAGAATATGAAAGACACATTGATCGCCACATATAAAAACAGTTTTTTGTACGAGATTATCCTTTGGATAACCGGCGTTATGATCCCGCGCCTTAAAAATGATTTTTTGTCAAGCCACACATATAAGTTTATCGGATGGGTCGAAAAAAGCGTTTTAAACAATAAGTATCTTGAGATATTTTTTAATACCAAAAAAGTCGGCGAGGCATGGTACGCCAGCGCGTTTTACAGATACACCACATACGCGATAAGGCATTTGGCTTTTTATATTCCGAAATCAAAAATAAGGTTCCACGCCTATTATATCGGAATATTTATGTTGTTTGTTCTGCTTTTTCCGGGTAGATTTTGGGATAACTTCTATATGGTTCCGGTTTTTGCCTGCATCGCTTTAATTTATATAAGCCACAACGCTGTACACAGAACGGGTGTTATTTTCATACTTATCAATCTGGTTATCACTATGTTTATCGGGATGATGAGCATTTCCATCCCGATCGCGGCCTGCAAGATACTTTCATATTTTTTGCTCGCCGTTGATCTGTTTTTTCTGATTTCGTTCGCGATAAGGACTCAAACAGATCTTGAAAATCATCTTCTGTTCTTGTTTATCGCTCTGATAGCCCTTTGCTTTATCGGCGTTGTTCAGGCCAAAACGCCCGGAGATTTCGGTGTTGCCATCACGGGCGTTTTTGACAATTCCGAAGTGTTCGCCGAGATACTTGTGCTGCTTTTTCCGTTCGCGTTCGTTTATCCGATCACGCTTAAATCCACGCTCAGGCGCATTATATATTCGGTCCTCACGATGGGCTTGTCATTCTGGGTAATAACGGCCACGCAGTCAAGGGCGGCTTTCATAGCGTATTTTATTGAGCTTATAATAGTTATCGTGCTGATCGACAGACGATATATACCCATGATATTACTGCTCGCTCCCACGTTCAGCGACCGCGTGATAAATAATATTATACTTATGTGGCAGCGCGAGAGCGGACACGGCAATCTTTTTCAAAATATTGTCAACGCTTTTCGCGGGTTCTGGCGGAACGGATTCGGCGTCAATACCGATAATTTTGTGAATATGTATAATATTTCCGCGCTTCACTACGGAGACAGACATTCTCTTATCAATCTTCCAAATGTTACCATAAGTCCGATTTACTTCAATATACTCGTTAACGTCGGCGCGATATTTATGATAGGTTTCATGTATTATATATTACGAATAGCTCACTCGTCCATCACGTGTATGTTCAGGGCGACGCCCAGACAGAAGCTGGTTTTCGCGGCGGGTCTGGCCGCGCTTTTGGGTATTTCGATCTCCTCAATGCTCGAGTCCTCGCTCTTTGAACCGCGCGTTCTGATCATGTACTGGTCGATGCTGGGACTTCTGCGCTCGGGCAGGATCATCAAATTTGGAATTCTGGACTGATTCGAGGCAATGTGAGTTAATTTTTAAATATGTATTGACGAAACCCGATGTTTTTATTATAATATTAATAACAACTAATTTGGAGGCAATCAGATGAAATCCGAAAAAATATATATCAAAGTGCTGCAAAATATAGGATTCAGACTTTTTGCGGTGCTGTCGCTTTTGTTGCTGTTCGCCGCTCAGCGTCTGCCAGAGCTTTCCGTTAAGGCCGAGGAGCTGCGCGACGTGACCGAAAGCTTCAGCATTTCATCATTCGCGTTCGGAAATTTCGCGAAGTTTTTTGACTATTTCGCGATACCGCTGAGCTATACCGCCCTTATTATGATCGTGCTTGCTGCGGTTATACTTATGCTCGGTGCGATATCTTTGGGACTTTCTCTTTTT
The DNA here is from genome assembly GCA_947585115.1 of uncultured Monoglobus sp. Taxonomy (GTDB): domain Bacteria; phylum Bacillota; class Clostridia; order Monoglobales; family Monoglobaceae; genus Monoglobus. The sequence goes on along the minus strand of CANPWW010000063.1, from coordinate 823 downwards.
ACATATCGCAAGGTCCAAGTGGTAAATTTTTTTGTATCGCTCGTCGGAACATTGTGCAGCATAGCGTTTTCCGTGCTTCTGACCGTGGCGATATATGAATGGAGAAACGATATAGATATCGAGGGGGTACTCTCGTTTGACCCTAACTATTTTCTGATTTGGCTGCCCGCGGCGCTGTTCGCGATCGCAACATTATTTATTTACACATACGCAAAGCTGCCCGGCTACCGTATGGCAGACGGAAGGTTTTTCAGAGCTATGGGCTGCGCGCTCAATCCCAAAAACTTTCCGCGCACATTCAAAAAAAACGACAGCACTGAGGCGGTCTTCCGCGCAAGCGTTCCTCTTAAAAAGAAAAAGTATGCCACTATCAGCGAGCCCGGCTCTTTGAAAAAAGCGCGCAGATCGGCATCAAAGTCACGCAAGAAGACGGATAAAATCAAAACAGATGATGCAACTGAAGCGTCGCCCAAAAAGCTCTCCAATCTTGAAATTGCCATTAACAAGCGCGAGCATGCCGAAAAGGTCGCAAACAGAATGGTTGACACCGAGAACAACGCTCTGCGCAAAAAGAAAAACTCCAAAAAATCGTCGGCACCAAAAAAGTCAAATTCTCACGCTGCTGCCGCGAGGTTAAACGACGCTGAAAAAAGGGCCAGGGCCCTTGAGATTGCAAAACTCAAGGCAAAGCATGCCGAGGAGATAGCCTTAAGAAATAAAGAAATATAGCAAAAGAGGGTTATGCCCAATGTCATTAAGTTAAGAAAGAGAGCAAAGAACCAAGTTCAGAAAAAGGACTTGGTTCTTTTTTTGAAATTTTTTC
>CANPWW010000062.1 GCA_947585115.1 uncultured Monoglobus sp. | reverse complement strand
CATAACCGCATCTTTTTTCATTACGCCCACCGCCCTTTTTGTTTTATTTTATAAAACAAAAATAAACTTTTTCTAAACTATTTCTAAAATTTCTATAAAATTTTACTGACAATAAACGTGTGACTTAACGCAGTGATTAGAGCGGGCGGATAATATCCGCCCCTACGTTCCCACCTCCGTCTTTTCGCCTTCGGCGAAAATCCACCTCCTCCCGGGAGGAGGCAAACGGGCGAATAATATCCGCCTCTACAAGGTGTCAGGCCTATTCGCTATTCGCTAATATCTAATCACTACGTTCCCAACTCCGTCTGCGGTAAGCCGCAGCCACCTCCTCCCGAGAGGAGGCAGACGGGCGGCCTATTCGCTATTTTCTGATTACTAATCCCTACGTTGGTATACCTCTCGTCTATGCCCAATGTTTAATACCAAAATCGTAATTTTTTTATCGAATATTTTTGCGAGTATGCGGTAATCGCCCACGCGGTACCGCCACTCCCCGCTTCTGTCCGCGGTCAGAGCCTTTCCGTGTATTCGCGGATTTTCACAGTTTTCAAGATTTTTCCTTATCCACCCCAGAATCAGCGCTGCAGTATGGCGGTCCAATTTTTTAATGTCCTTTAGCGCCCGCTCCGTGAATTCAACCTTGTAACTCATCTCAGCCCAAGTTCCTTTTCTACCTCGTCAAGCGAATAAGTGACGGGATTATTTTTATACTCGCGCATCGCGGAGGCGAACGCTTCCAGATCATATTCATTTTCAATGCGCTCCATGACCGACTGTCTGATAAGCTCCGACGCGGACATCTTGTTGAGCTCGGCGTATTTTTTTATCAAAACGGCGTCCTCGTCATTTAGTCTTAGTGAGATCGTCATATATACCGCTCCTTTCTGTATTACATTGTATTACAGGAATCCTGTTTTGTCAATAGCTATTAGGATTTTCAGCTCAAAAATAATTTTTTATATATAAAAGGACTTTCACGAAAAGAGATTCGTGAAAGTCCGGGAATTATTATACTACCAAAAAGTCCTCGAAGTCGGCGTGGCCGCCTTTTTCTCCGACGCAGGCGATGCAGGTCTTGGCTCCGACCCATCTGCCCTGAGCTATGTCAAACTCGCCTAGGGTTATGAAGTCGCTGCCGTCAATACTGTAGGACACGCGACCCTTTGCCTCCTTGCTGTTGGTGCGGGATATGATCTCGCATCTCAAATACGCCTCGGTGGTTCCGACACACTTGTCTACCACTATATTCTCGCGCACATCGAAATCATATTCGCTGAGGGACCTTGAGCTGCCCGTGCGGAACTCAATCGTGCCCTCATCGGTCAGCGCCACGTAGCCGTACCTGTGACCGATAACGCCCAGCACCGCCTTGTTTTTGCCGACGCCCTTGGGCAGAGAGACCTTTGTCGTCACGACCATCGTCGGCGCCTGCCACATCTGGGTAAGCAGATTGGGCACGTTCCAGAGGTATTTGTCGCTCTCGGTCTTTAAGTCCTCGCTGTACAGCCTCAGCTTGCCGCTGTTTTCAAGCGAGTACCATTCCTCGTGCGGGTTGCACTGCCACTGCCACTGGAGACCGAGCCTATCGCCCTTGAAATCGTCTGATGTAGGGATAGTGCTGATCGGGTATGTCTTGCCCACATCGGGCTTTTTGCTACGTTTCACGGGCTGACCGCAAAGACCGCTGTCGATCCTCTCGCCCATGACCGGCCAGCCGTCCATCCATTTGACGGGCTGGAGATGAATGATCCTGCCGATTACCTCCAGATCCTGGAAGTGCATGAACCAGTTCTCGCCGTTTTCGAGCTCCACAAGTCCGCCCTGATGCGGGCCGTTTATATCGGTCAGGCCTTGACGCATAACTATATGATCCTCGTAGGGGCCGTAAACGTTTTTACTGCGCAGCGCCACCTGCCAGCCGGTTGGAACTCTGCCCGCCGGAGACAGCACATAGTACATACCGTCGCGCTTATAGAACTTGGGGCCCTCGATAACGGGCTGGCTGATCGTGCCGCAGAATATTATCTTGTCCTCGCCGATCACCTTGGTGCCGTCCCACGACATCTCGCAGACCGCCAGATGGCTCTTGATGCCGCAGCGGCTGTTGGCGTAGCCGTGGACAATGTAGGCTTTGCCGTCGTCGTCCCACAGGGGGCAGGTGTCTATGATTCCGACCGCCTCTTTGACAAGAACCAGATCGGACCACTCGCCGTAGGGATCATCGGCGCAGGTCATGAAAATGCCCAGATCCGGGTCGCCGTAGTAGATATAGAACTTGCCCTCGTGATAACGGATCGCGGGCGCCCACACGCCGCAGCCGTGAACCGGCTTGTTATAGCGGTCGGGCAGCTTTTTGACCGCGTGGTTGATGATCTCCCAGTTGATAAGGTCCTTCGAATGAAGTATCGGCAGACCGGGAACGTATGTAAAACTGGACGCTGTCATATAGAAATCATCTCCGACTCTTATCACGTCGGGATCGGAATAATCGGCGTACAATATAGGATTTTTAAAAGTGCCGTCGCCCAAGTCCGCTATCCATTTTCCTTCAACTCTGTTCATAATGTCCTCCTAACATAGTGATTAGTGATTAGCGAATAGAGATTAGAAATTCGCTTTGGTGACATCTCCCCCTCCGATCAAGGAGGGGGAGACAATATGTTTTTTTATTTTAAAGCACTACTCCGTCTTTGAAGATCGAGATCTCGCGGTAGCCGTTCTTCTCGTTGTTGGTCTGCCTGCCGTTTGCTATGTCGATAACAAAGTTCAGCAGATCCTGAGTGAGAACCGCGCCGTCCACGATGGGACCCGCGTTGAAGTCGATCCAATGGGGCTTGCGCTCGGCCAAGCCCGAGTTCGACGATATCTTGATCGTGGGAACCGGAGCGCCCACCGGAGTGCCGCGGCCCGTTGTGAACAGAACCATGTGGCAGCCCGAGGCCGTCAGATTGGTTACGGCCACTATATCGTTGCCGGGGCCCGTCAGCAGGTTGAGACCCTGCTTCTTGACATGCTCGCCGATCTGGATAACGTCCACAACCTCGCCGGTTCCGCTCTTTTGAACGCAGCCGAGAGACTTGTCCTCAAGGGTGGTGATTCCGCCCTTTTTATTGCCGGGCGAAGGATTCTCATAAACCACCTGATTGTGGCGCATGAAATACTCTTTGAAATTGTTTATCAGGTCAACGACCTTATTAAACGTCTCCTCGTCGCGGCACCTGTTCATCAGCAGCGTCTCGGCGCCGAACATCTCGGGCACCTCTGTCAGGATAGTGCTGCCGCCGTGAGCTATGAGCAGGTCGGAGAACTGTCCGACCAGCGGATTGGCCGTGAGACCCGAAAATCCGTCGCTGCCGCCGCACTTCAAGCCGACAACCAGCTTTGAGATATCGCAGGGCGTTCTCTCGAACTTCTGGGCGTACTCGACCAGCTCGCCTATGAGCTTGAGGCCTTCCTCGAGCTCGTCGTCATACTCCTGAGTTGACATGAACTTCACTCTGTCGGGATTGTACTCGCCCAGCACCTCTTTGAATACCGGAATGTTGTTGTTCTCGCAGCCGAGGCCCAGAACCAGCACGCCCGCGGCGTTGGGGTGGTTTACCAGACCCTTTAAAATTGCCTGGGTGGTTTTCTGGTCGTCGCCCAGCTGTGAGCAGCCGAAGGGGTGAACGAAGGTATACACGCCGTCTGTCCTGCCCGCGTACTTCTCGTTGGCAAGCTTCGCCAGTTTCTCGGAGGTCTTGTTGATGCAGCCCACCGTGTTGACTATCCAGATCTCATTGCGGATGCCGACGCTGCCGTCGTCGCGGACATAGCCGTTAAACGTCAGCTTGTCGTCCGCCTTTTTGACCGCGCAGTCGACCGGCTCGTACTTATATTCGAGTATGCCGCTCAGATTGGTCTTGATATTGTGGGTATGCACATGCTCGCCCGCCTTGATATCCTCCAAGGCGTGGCCGATGGGATAACCGTATTTTATAATATTCTCGCCCTTTTTGATGTCGCGGATAGCTGTCTTGTGGCCGTCGTACTCGCCGCCCACGTTAACCTCCACGTTGTCAAGAGGGCTTATCTTGATTTTTGCCATGTCTTTGCCCTCCCGATCAGTCGTTTACAACGTCCTGCATCGCGCCTCTGATACCTTTTTCGTCGATCGCGGCGAGATATTTGTCAATCGAGGGCTTGAGGAAGCTCAGATCCTGTCCCCAATACTCGGTCTTTGCCAGAATATCGGCGACAGAAGCGTCCTTCATGAACGCCATAACGTCGGCGTTGTCGTTGGCGGCATCGGTTCTGTAGAACGCGATAAGCGCGGCCAGCGAGAATACCAGACAATCAGGCTCCTTGTTGTTCGCCTTTATGTACTCAAGAACCGAGGGCAGAACTCTTACCTGATATTTTGATACAGAATTAAGAGCTATGCTCAGCAGATAGTGCTTGATGAAGGGGTTCTTGAAACGCTCGATAACGTCGTTTGCGAACTGCGTCAGCTCGTCCTTGGGCAGATCGAGCGTGGGGATTATCTCCTCAAACAGGCCCTTGTGCATGAAGTTATAAATAAGCTCGTCATCCATAGCCTCTTTGACGGTCTCGATGCCCGCGAGGTGCGCGGCCAGAACCATCATAGTGTGAGCGCCGTTTAAGATCCTTACTTTTCTCTTTTTGTAGGGAGTAACGTCGTCAGTCCACAGAACGTTCATGCCCAGCTTGTCAAAGGGCAGCTCCTCGGCGTACTTCTTGTCACCCTGGATAACCCACAGGTGGAATATCTCGGCCGTGTCGATAACGTTGTCAAGATAGCCGTACTCCTTCTCCATCTCGGCCGCCGTGTCGCGCGGATAGCCCGTAACAATTCTGTCAACCAGCGTGTTGGTGAAGTAGTTCTCCTCATCTACCCACTTGATAAAGTCGTCGCCGTAGCCGAAGTCCGCGGCATGCTTCTTAATGCACTTTTTGAGCTCGTCGCCGTTCTTGTCGATAAGCTCGCAGGGCAGCAGCAAAAATCCGGGCAGGCCCGCGTCGTATCTCTTTTTCATAAACGTTGTGAGCTTGCCGGGGAATGTGAGCGCCTCGAAATCGTTCGGATCCTGATCGGGCTTGTACTCTATGCCCGCCTCGGTAGTGTTCGAGATTATGTAGCGCAGGTCGGGATTTTCGGCGCAGGCATAAAACGCGTCGGTATCCTCAAAGGGATTGATGCCTCTTGTGATACACTCAACGACTCTTGTCTCCTCAACCTTTTCGCCGTTTAAGAGGCCGCGCAGATACAGAGTGTAAAGTCCGTCCTGCTCGTTGAGGAACTTCACAACAGGGCCCACGTTCACGGGCTGAACCACAACCACTCCGCCGTCATAGCCGTTTTCCTTGTTCAGGCGGTCGATCATCCAATCCACAAATCCGCGGAGGAAGTTGCCCTCTCCGAACTGCAGGAAGCGCTCTTTAAGCTGACATTGTTCTTTTCTTTTTAACCTTTCCATTTTAAACCCTCCTATTTATTAATCAATAATTGTCATTACTGTCTGTCTCTCCTTGTCGGTGACGGCAACGCCGTTGATCGCAAGGGATTTTTTGGATTCCTCGTCAACTTCAAGGAATGTTTCGGCCGTGGGCGAGATCAGCGAGTTGCTGAGCAGAATGTCGGTCGACTTTCTGATGCGCACCGCGGTGTTGTCGCCGGGCGAGGTCATGCCGCTGATCTTTACCGAGTCGGACTGCTCGATCATAATCGAGGGCGACTGCTCGGCCGTGATGTGAATGTTGTTGAAGCAAACGTCCTTCATGTTGGCGCAGTAGAAACCGTAATGGCTTACGGGCTTAACGTGCCACGCCATGATGGGCTCGCTGGCAACGTTGTGCTCGCCCTTTGTCATGGTGCACACAAAGTTGTCGATATGCAGACCCTTGACGGGCATCTCGGGCAGGCCGTAGATATATCCCGCCGCGCACTTTACCTCGCGGGCAGTTACGTTGCTTATGTAGATGTTTTTGAATACGGGAGTGTTGTCCTCAACCGGTCTGGCCTTCAGGCTGAACAGCTCCTCGTCGTTGGGGTCTGTGCCGCCGCACTGATAATATCCGTTGATGGTCAGCGGCGAGAACACGTCGTACATGATGATGTTATCGATCCTGACGTCTTTTACAAATCCGCCTCTCTTGCGGCGGGTCTTGATCCTGATTCCTCTGTCGGTGCCGTTGAACACGCAGTTTGAGATCGTAACGTTTCTAACTCCGCCCGACATCTCGCTGCCGATAACAACGCCGCCGTGGCCGTCGTTCATTGTGCAGTTGGTGATGGTGATGTTCTCGCAGGCGTGCTGCTTCTGGAGATCATCGTCCTCGGTGCCCGACTTGAGCGTTACGCAGTCGTCGCCGACCGTGATCGAGCAGTTGGAAATACGCACGTTGCGGCAGCTCTCGGGGTTGATGCCGTCGGTGTTGGGCGAATCTGCGGGATTTCTCACGGAAATACCGTCGATAACAACGTTCAGGCAACAGATAGGGTGAACCGTCCACATAGCCGAGTTTCTGATCGTTATACCCTCAAGACGAACGTTGTTGCAGAGAATAGGCTGGAAGGCTCTGGGTCTGTGCTGGTTCTCGGGATCGTCCCACCAGTAGTAGCCTCTGCCGTCTATGATTCCGCGGCCGGTGACTGTGACGCGCTTTGCCTTAACAGCGCAAACCAGACCCGCGTGTCCGCCTCTGTTGTAACCCTCGATCTCCTTATTTGTAAGCATGGGATAGTCGTCGGGATTCTCGCTGCCGAGGATAATCGCGCCGCCCTCAAGATAAAGCGTCATAAAGTCGCCGAGCATGATCGAGCCGGTCACATACTCTCCGGGAGGGAAGTATAATGTTCCGCCGCCCAACTCCTTAAGTTTCGCGATAACTCCCGCGATCGCTTTTGTATTATTGGTTTTTCCGTCGCCGATTACGCCGTATTCGGTAACGTCAAGAACAGATGATAATGTGCCCATAGTTAACCTCCGTAAAAGTAAAAATAAAATTTATTATTCAAAACTATTATATATCTTTACCCAAATAAAGTCAATCCCTAAACGGAAAATATTGTGATAATATTTATAAAAAACAGCCGCCAAAAAACGGCGGCTGTTATTGACTTTAGTCAAATCGAAAGATCGTCCGATTACTCGGCTGCGGGTGCCTCCGAAACTGCTGCCTCAGCAGGTGCGGCATCGCCCTCGGCTGCTGCCATTTCGGCTTCTTCCTTCTCGATAGCTTCCTTGGTTCTCTCATAAACCTTTGTCTGCAGTTCGATGAACTCCTGCAAACCAACAGCGTTCATGTCGGAGATGTATCTGTTCCAATCAGCATCGTTGTTGGGGTCAACATCGCCTGTGAAGAATCTCTGGATATACTCGTCTCTCTTGAAGTTAAGAGCCGTCTCAAGATCAGCAAATCTCTGTTCCTCATCCTCGTCATATCTCATCGGGATCTGATCGAAGTGGTAGTAGTTGGGCTGAGCCTGGAAAGCGTTGTACAGCGCCTCAACATCCTTACCGCGGATATTGTCGAACATGTGCTGCTCTTTCGCGAACTGCGAACCCATTGAGCCGTACTCGGTCGTGAGTCTCTTATCCTTATCCTGATCGGTTTCGGGATTACTCTCATCATACCAGCCGGGATTGTACTTAGGCTCGCCGTCAACCATTGAATAGCTGAAGTTGCCAGGAGCAACGCCCGCTTTGATCTCGTCGGGATCGTCCTCTTTTACACCGAAGGTGTTGTAGAGCTGACCTTCCTCGGTCGCGAACCAGTTGAACATCTTAAGAAGAGCGTTATATCTGTCCATATCCTCCTCGATGCCTTCGCTGAACGCGGGGCCCCAGTTGGAGTACAGCGGGTCTCTCTTATAGATAGTGCCCTTCTCGGGGAACGCTGTTACCATGTTGGCAGTCCAAGCCCAGTCAGAAGTCGCGGCGGCGTTTGTGCCCTTTGTCTTCTTGTTGAAGTCATCAATGTTATAAACATAGTTATAGGTGATGAAGCAGTTGCCGTTTGCGAGCTTTGACGAGAAGCTGTCCTTATCCATCGACAGGATCTCCTTGTCAATAAAGCCTGCGTCGTTGAACTTCTTGAGGGTCTTGAACATCTCGCGGGCGTTGTCTGTTGTAAGAGCGTAAGGAACATACTCGCCCGTTACGGGATCAACATATGAATGCTGACTGAGAACCAGCTCGGGGATCCAGTATGCCTGGAAGAATCCCGTCAGAGCCGAACCCGGGGATGTGGCGCCCATACCGTTACAAGAAATGATGATCTTGTCGGGATAAGCGGCCTTCAGCTTGGCGCATACGTCATAGAGCTCGTCAATGGTCTTGGGGAACTCTTTGATGCCCAACTGATCAAATACGTCTTTTCTGTAGTCCCAGCACATCTGAGCCTTTTCCTGTCTCAGCGTGGGAAGGTAGTAAAGTTCACCGTCGGAGCTCTTAGCCAAAGCCAGAACGTCCTTAAAGTCTTCCTCGCTCCAGAGAGCCTTCCAATCCTTTAATATACAGTCGTCGCCGGTGTAAGCTTCCTCGGGAATGGGTGCCAGATAATCTTCCGAAGCCCACTTCTTATACTGGGGCTCCTTGCCGCCCGTCGTTACGTCGGCCTCGTTGCCAACGGCGTAGGACAGGTTTGTCTTGGTCTCCCAGTCACCTCTGGGAATTCTGTCATACTCAAGCTGAACATTGAACTTCTCTCTGATGAGCTGAGCGAAGTTTGTGTCCTGGCCCTCTGCGTAACCCTTGCTGTCCTGGGTATACATATTGAGGTAGTATGTGTATATTGTCTTGCCGTCCTGCTCAATGTGGCCCTGAGTCGAGCTCGTGCCGCAGGAGGCGAGAAGCGATACCGCCATAACAGCGGATGTTGCCAGAGCAACTATTTTCTTTAATTTCATCTAAATTTCCTCCTTATATTATTGATAGTTTGCCAAACAAGTTAATGAATATTAACCCTTTACGGAACCTACCATAACTCCCTTTACGAAGTACTTCTGGATGAACGGATATACGCACAGCATCGGAACGATAGAGATGAACAGCGTCGCGTACTTCAGCGAGGCGGTGCTTACCTGAACCGTGTTGAGCTCGCCGGCAGCGGCGGCCTCAGCTGCAAGCTGGTTCTCCATAACGATCTGTCTGATGATGTACTGCAGAGGATAGAGGTTCTTAACACGATCGCTCAGATAAAGCATAGCGCTGAACCACTGGTTCCACATGTATACGCCGTAGAACAGACCAACTGTTGCCAGCGCGGCCTTTGACAGCGGAAGAATTATCTTATAGAAGATAGTCAGCTCGTTCGCGCCGTCAATAAACGCGGCTTCCTCAAGCTCAACCGGAACGCCCTCAAAGAAGGAACGCATAACAACCAAGTTATAGGTCGAAATAACCGCCGGCAGGATAAGAGCCCATCTTGTGTTGAGAAGATGCATCTTCTGCACGATCAAGTATACAGGGATCATACCTGCTGAGAAGAACATCGTGAATACGACCAGTTTGGTGATAAGGCCGTGGAACGGAACTCTCTCTTTTGCTCTTGAAAGCGGATAAGCCAGCGTTGTCGTGAATGCCAGCGACAATACAGTGTAGAGTATTGTATTGATGACCGCCTGCAGGAACGACATGGGAACCGTCTTACCTGTAACGATCTCTTTATACGCGTCAAGGTTGGGCTGAACGGGCCAGAGCCAAACTTCACCCGCGTCAAACGCGGCCGAACTGGACAGCGAAACCGAGAAGATGTATACGATCGGATACAGGATAACAATCATGAGTAAAATCAGGAATACGTATATTACTATATCCAGAATGATTGATGACAATGAATTATCTTTTACCATTTATATTATCCCCCTCTCTTACCATAATCCGGTGTCGGTAAGCTTATTCGAGATGAAGTTTGCTACAACAACGAGGATAATGTTGATTATCGAGTTAAACAAACCAACCGCGGTCGAGAACGACAGCTCACCTTGCGTAAGACCCTGATTGTAAATGTATGTACTCAAGATCTGTGACTTTGTGTATGTTGCGGGACGCTGCAGAAGCAGGGCTTTGTCGGCGCCCAGGGACATGATCTTACCGATCTGCATAACCAGCAGGATAACGATCGTGGGTCTGATCAGCTGAACCGAAATGTGCCACATCTTCTGAACTCTGCTCGCGCCGTCGATAGTGGCGGCCTCGTACAGCTCCTGGTCAACAGCGGACAGAGCGGCGATATAAACAATGGCGCTCCAGCCTATGCTCTGCCAAACATCGGAAGCGATGTAAACCGTTCTGAACCAGTTGGCTCTGTCGAGGAACGGAATACCCTGCTTGATAAGGCCGAGTTTCAGCAAAATCATGTTGATGATACCCTCGTTGGCAAAGCTTGACGCGTCAGCGGAAGTCTGCTGTGAGGATAAGAACAGTGTCAGCATACCGCAGACAGCGGCAACCGATACGAAGTGAGGCAGATAAGAAATCGTCTGAACGACCTTCTTAAACTTCTGCGATCTCAACTCGTTGATGAACAGCGCCAGTATGATAGCCAGCGGGAACAGCCACAGGATGTGCAGAATACTCAGCGCTATGGTGTTCCAAATGTAGTTCCATACATCGGGTATGGTGAAGAATCTGATGAACTCCGCCAATCCGTGTTGATCGGCCCAGGGACTTCCCAGGATACCGAGTTTGGGTTTGTAATCTTTAAACGCCGCCAGCAGTCCGTAGAACGGCCAGTAGTGGAACAGTAAAAAGAATACAACACCGGGGATCATGAGGACCATCAAGAATTTGCCTCTGCTGAACTTCGAGAACTCATTCTTGAAGTATCCAACGATGCCCCTGCTTTCCTTTTTTGTTTGATTACTCAAAGCGTTTTCCTCCCCTACTATAGTATTTTTGGGCTAGGGTGCCCTAATTATTTTGATGTATATATTATATAAGATTTGCACAAAAAAATCAAGAAAAAATCTATGTATTTTGCAAAAATCACAATAAAACCTTAATCAGCATATATTTTCCTTATTTTTTGTGCTTTTTACCTAAAAAACATAAGGTTTTCTTATTAAATTTGCACTTATTTTGTTACGAAATTGTAAATTACCTGCGCCGCTTCGGCTCTATCGGCAAAATCAAGCGGATTAAAGCGGCTATTTTCGTCACCTTGCATAATGCCGTTTGCCGCCGCAGCAACTACGCCCAAATAAGCCCAATCGGAAATCGCACTGGCATCCGCATACAGGGATCCTAACATATACCGGGCTCCTAACAAATCGTATGTTCCGTCGGCACTAAACAGACGGCTTATCATTACAGCCATTTCCTCGCGGGTTATGGGCTTTTCGGGCTCAAAGGTCACATCGCTTGTGCCCTGCACCAATCCGTTTGCGTACGCCGTGTAGACATAGGGCGCGTACCACGCGTATTCGTCAACATCGGTGAAAATATGCGGAACATCCGTCTCCGAGAGCTTTAAGCCCGAGGCAACCGAGATCATCTTAGTAAACTCGGCGCGGGTCACATTATCGCCCGGGAAATAGTACCAATCGCCTGTCACGAGGCTCACGTCGCCGTTTACTATGCCGCGCGCGGTCAGTCCGCTTATCGCGGGCTCCGCCCACTCGTATCCGACAAGGTCAACATAGTCGTGCGCGCCGTCGGTCTTAACTCTGAAGTCGCTCATCGTGAAGTTTGAGATCTTGAACTCTTCATTCGAAGCTCCGAACACGCCCAGATAATAAGTGTCGCTTATATTGCAGTTTTCCTCGGTTCCAACGTCGATCCAATCGGTGCCGTTTTGCGAGTAGTCCATTTTGAGCGTCTTTCCGGTCTTTGTGAGGCGGATCCAGACGGGCAGCTTCTTATATTTCTGCTGTCCGATAAGATCATACTTCTTGCCGTACTCGCTTGTTTTTCTGAACATCTCGCCGTAATATATCTCGTGGTACGCCGCGTATGAAGTGCCGTCCTCCTGCGGATCGAGCGAGTTTTTGACAACAAAGCCCATGTGGTCGTAGTCGGCGAGGGTCTGCTCGTCAACCTTGAACGAAGCCTCAAAGTCGCCCGTGAGCTGCTTATACATCATCGGGTATTCCTCGTTCTCTACGCCCTCAATGCCGTAGCCCGTGCCGGTTATCCTGAGTGTGCTGCCGTCTAAGTCGAACGCGCCGTGCCTGATCGTAGTGCCGCTTGCCTGAATGTCCTTGGGATAGTGTATCTCGGAGGTCTGCCAGCCGCCGCTCACGTTTGAAACGCCCACGTTCTGGGTGGTACTGTTCTTTGCGCCGTCCGCGTCGTAGATGACCGCCGTGATATAGTGGTTTCCGGGAGTGTCAATCGTGACATAAGTTAAAAGCATCCCCTTGTCCACCCCGGAACTTACAACGTCATCGTATCCAAACACAGAAGAAAAATCATCAATAGTCTGATTTAGTTCTCCATCCAGATAAATTTCCAGCTTGTCGGCGGTTTCAGGTTCGTTTGAAATAACAATTTGCAGCGCCACCATGTCGCCGGCGTAGAACTGAGAGTTTTCATCAAACGCATACCCGCCGCTGCCGGGAACGCCCGTACGCATCTCGATATCGGGGATTTTATTCTCGCCATAGTTTTCGAGATTTAAGTCGGTGAACTTGCCCCAAGCGTAGGTCGAGATTTGGTTCGTCTCCTTGTTGCCGTCCTGCGCGATTCCGCCGTAGTTGGTGCCGCTCATGGGCAGCTCCGTACTGTCGAAATACTCCCAGTCAACGCCGTTGATGCTGTGGTAGCCCGTGAAGGTATTGCCGCTCTTTATCAGTTTGATATATCTGGGCAGTTCGGAGAGGACGATAAAGTTTTTTGTCATCTTGCCGTCTTTTCTGTATTTGAACGACAGGCCCGCTCCGCCCTTCTCGTGCTCATAGTTGACCATCACGAAGTCGGATGTTGGGGTCAGCTCGTCGCGGAACATAATGCCGCTGACGCAGTTGTTGTTGAACTTTGAAACCGAGTCGATCTTGGTCGACAGCACCGCGTTCGCGTCCGCTTCTTTGTACATATAGCTGAACGCGTCGGTGCCTTCGTCGCCGTCCATAACGTTGAACTCGTTGCCCGCACCTATAAGGCCGCTGCTCTTGACGGTGTAAACCCCGTCGTGCAGCGAGTAGCTTCCGGGCATGGTCGCCTCGCCGATGTCCATTGTGTTCCAGTCACCGGGCACTTCGGTGTAGTTGACGTTTATCACTTTGATATCCGATGTGGTCGACTCGCCCGCGCTGTCCACAGCCTTGGCGGACATGAACGATATGCCCTCGGGAGCGCCGCTGTAGCTGTACTCATAGGGCGCCGAATCGTCGGTGTAGAGCAGCTCATCGTTTCTGTAGAACCGAACCTCGGATATGCTTCTGCCCTCTTTGCCGCTCGCCTCGGCTTTCATATTGATGGTCTCGCCGTAGCTGTAGATCGCGTTGTTCTCGATATTAAGGTCAACATCGGGATTCGCGGGAGCCGCCGCGTTCTCAACGATAAAGTTCAGATAATTCTCAAGGAACGTTCTGCCGTTTTCGCCCATTGTGTTGCCGTCCTTGGGGTCGTTCTTGTCGAGGTTGTGGGAATCCTCATACTCGTCGGGCATTCCGTCGCCGTCGGTATCGGGCTTCGCCTCTCCCGATTTGAGTTCGGGCCAGCCTCCGACCTCGGCCTCGTTGCCGTTCTTGACGTCGTTGGTTATCCTCGCGTCATAGCTGTCGCGCCTCGGTATGGTCGCTCCCGCGGAGGCAAGAACTTTCTCGTAGGCTTCCACGGCCGTGTCGATATTGTCAAGGGGTATCAGGCCGTTTTCGTAAGTGGGCGCGTCCAGAAATACCGTCTCATCGCCGCTCTCGTCCACATCGATGCCCTTCATGTTGTCATTGGTGACTTCCTCGTTGCCCTCGAGCACGTTGCCCGCGCAGTACATGGTGGTGCCGCCGGGGTTCCATATCCTGTCGAGAACGTCCTTGTTGGTTATCGGGCCGCTCTTGTAGTAGTTGTTCATGAAGTTGAGGGTAACTCCTCCGCCGCCGTAGCCGTTGTTGAAGCCCCAGTTGTAGATAACGTTGTTGACCTCGTCGTTGCTGCTGAGCGCGTCGGTGTCGCTGATCTTATAATCGGGGTGCGAGTCCTTGACGCCGTGGTACCTGGGCAGACGGCTGGTGTGGGTGGCGACTAAGTTGTGATGATAGGTCGTGTTGTAGCCGCCCCAGATACCGCCGTAGCCGTGGCGGCCCTTCGCGTGGCGCGCCAGCGTCAGGCTCTCGGTGATGTAGCACCACTGCACCGTTGTGTTTGCGACGCCGTAGAGCGACATGGTCTCGTCGGTAGACCAGCTTGTTGAGCAGTGGTCGATTATTATGTCCTTATAATATCTCGCGAATATCGCGTCGTTCTCGGTCTGGGAAATGTCGCCGGGGCGGACGCGGATATA
>CANPWW010000061.1 GCA_947585115.1 uncultured Monoglobus sp. | reverse complement strand
GCGGGGGCCGTTTACGAGGGCAAGTATCTGCTGGGCACATCCCACGCGCGCCCGATCATCGCGAGACGGCTGGTTGAGATAGCTAAGAAGGAAGGCGCGGTCGCGATCTGCCACGGCGCCACGGGCAAGGGCAACGATCAGGTTCGCTTTGAGCTGACTATCAAGGCTCTGGCGCCCGAGCTTAAGATAATCGCGCCCTGGAGAATCTGGGACATCAAATCGAGAGAGGACGCGGTCGACTACGCCGAGGCACACAATATTGAGATCCCCGTAACAAAGAAAGATTTGTATTCAAGAGACAGAAATATCTGGCACATCAGCCATGAGGGCATGGATCTTGAGGATCCCGCCAACGAGCCCCAGCTCGACAACCTGCTCAAGCTCGGCGTTTCGCCCGAAAAGGCTCCCGACGAGCCCACATATATCACGATCGGATTTAAGAAGGGCGTTCCCGTTTCGCTGGACGGCAAAAAGATGAAAGCGCGCGAACTGGTTGAAAAGCTCAACGAGCTGGGCGGAAAGAACGGTATAGGCATCGCCGACATCGTTGAGGACAGACTGGTCGGCATGAAATCAAGAGGCGTGTATGAGACCCCCGGCGGCACAATTCTGTACGCCGCGCTTCAGGAGCTTGAATATCTCTGCCTCGACCGCGACACACAGGCCTTTAAGCGCCAGGCGGCCATCAAATTCGCCGAACTGGTATATGACGGCAAATGGTACACGCCGCTGCGCGAGGCGCTCTCCGCCATGGTGGACTCAATGGAGGAAACAGTAACCGGCGAAGTCCGCGTTAAGCTCTACAAGGGCTCGGTTACGCCGGCGGGCACAAAGTCGCCCTATTCGCTTTATAATGAGGACATCGCAAGCTTCGGCGACAGTCACGAGCTCTACAGCCACAAGGACAGCGAGGGCTTCATAAACCTGTTCGGTCTGCCGCTCAAGGTGAGAGCCTTAATGAAGAAAAAGGGAGACAAATAATGGCAAAATTATGGGGAGGCCGCTTTTCAAAATCCACCGACGCGCTGGTTGACGATTTTAACTCATCGATCAGGTTCGATTCGCGCATGTACGCTCAGGACATACGCGGCAGCCAAGCTCACGCCGAGATGCTGGGCAGGCAGGGGATAATAAGCAAAGAGGACTCCGAGCTTATAGTAAAAACCCTCGGCGAGATCAAAAAGGATATTGACGACGGAAAAGTCGAGTTTAAGATCGACGCCGAGGACATACATATGAATATCGAGACAATACTCATCGAGCGTATCGGCGACGTCGGCAAGAGGCTCCACACGGGCCGCAGCCGCAACGATCAGGTGGCGCTTGACACGCGCATGTACGTCCGCGACGAGCTTGACGAGATAAAGAAATACGTCGAGGCGCTCAAAGCGACTTTGCTTGATCTTGCGGAGGAGCATCTGCGCACGATCATGCCGGGCTATACCCACCTGCAAAAAGCTCAGCCCGTGACGCTGGCGCATCATCTGATGGCGTATTACGAGATGTTTAACCGCGACAGCACAAGGCTTGACGACTGCCGAAAAAGGCTTAATGTAATGCCCCTCGGTAGCGGCGCGCTTGCCGGAACCACATACCCTCTTGACCGTGAATTTGTGGCGGACAAGCTCGGGTTTGACTCGGTGAGCATGAACAGTCTTGACGGCGTATCGGACAGGGATTTTGCTCTCGAGCTGGCGTTTGACTTATCGGTCATTATGACGCATCTCAGCCGTTTTTCCGAGGAGATAATTCTTTGGAGCTCTCATGAGTTTGGATTTATTGATCTGGACGACGCGTACAGCACCGGTTCAAGCATAATGCCCCAGAAAAAGAATCCGGACGTCGCGGAGCTTGCCAGGGGCAAGACAGGCAGAGTATACGGCGACCTGATGGGCCTTTTGACCGTTATGAAGGGAATTCCGCTAGCGTACAACAAGGATATGCAGGAAGACAAGGAGCAGCTGTTCGATGCGATCGACACCGTCAAAATGTGTCTGCTGGTATTCGAGAGAATGATTGCTACCATGACGGTTCGGAAAGACAGGATGCTCAGCGGCGCCAAGGGCGGATTCACCAACGCCACCGACGTGGCCGATTATCTTGTCAAAAAAGGTTTGCCATTCCGCGACGCTCATGGTGTTGTGGGCAGAATGGTGGCTCACTGCATTGAGAAAAACACCGTTATCGACGCGCTCTCACCTGAGGAGTTCAAGAGCTTTTCTGAGCTTTTCGATGATGATATATACGATGCGATCTCTCTCGAGACCTGCGTTAATCAAAGAGAGCTTATCGGCGGTCCCGCGCCAAAGACCGTCAAGGCGTTAATAGAAAAATATAAAAATTAATATAAAAGGAGATTGATTCAAATGAAATTATTTATCGACACAGCCATAGTTGACGAGATCAAAGAAGTCAACGATATGGGCGTGATCAGCGGCGTTACCACAAATCCCTCGCTCATCGCCAAGTCGGGCAGAAAATTTGAGGACGTTGTAAAAGAGATCACTCAGATCGTGGACGGCCCCATCAGCGCCGAGGTTACCGCAAAAGACCCCGACGAGATGGTTGAGCAGGCGATCCCCCTCACCAAGATCCACAAGAACATCATTATCAAGATACCCTTTAACAAAGAGGGTTTGATGGCCTGCAAAAAGATGACAGCTCTGGGAATCAAGACGAACGTTACGCTTATTTTCTCGGCGGCTCAGGCGCTTCTCGCGGCAAAGGCCGGCGCTACATATGTTAGCCCCTTCCTGGGCAGACTTGATGACATAGGCACGGACGGCATGAACCTCATTGAGGAGATAGTTGACGTGTTCGCGAACGACCCCGAGATCAACACTCAGATTATCGCGGCTTCTATCAGAAACCCGATCCATGTTATCGACGCCGCGAGAGTAGGCTGCGATATCGCGACCGTTCCCTACGGCGTCATCATGCAGATGCTCAATCACCCGCTTACCGATATCGGCATTGCCAGATTCGACGCGGACTGGGCGACTGTTCCCAAGGACTAAAAATCATAATTTAAGGGCTCCCGATCGGGAGCCCTGATTTTTTAATATATAAATACGCCTATCACCGCGCCGCATAGGATGTACACTATCGGGTGGATCTTTTTCAAAGGTTTCAGATACAGCAATATCAGCGTGACTATACAGATCACAAGCCCTTTGGGGTCGGCAAAATTCAATATATTGCGCGTTTCGGAAAATTTGTCAAGCGTCAGTATCGCAACCTTCATGACCTGAAGTGCGGCTGCGGCAATAAGGCCCGCTACAGCAGGGCGCAGGCCGTAAAACGCGTGCTTCACAAGCTTGTTTTCCTGAAACTTTTGCAAAAACTTTGCTATAATAACGATAATAACCAGCGACGGCAGCACAAGGCCAAACGTTGCTATAACCGAGCCGAACGCTCCGCCGACCGTGTATCCCGTGTATGTCGCCATATTGACGCCCATAGGGCCGGGAGTTGACTCGGAAACCGCGATCATATTTGATATGTCATTGACCGACAGCCACTCGGGGTACCTGGCGGACATGTCATATATAAACGGCAGCGTGGCAAGGCCGCCGCCGACCGCGAAAAGCCCGGTTTTGAAGAATTCATAAAACAAAAGCAGATATGTCATTCTTTGCACCTCCCGAGACGGCCCGCGATCAGACCTACTATAAGAGCCCCGATCACGACATATACAGAGGATATGCCCAAAATTCCCGCCAGAACAAAGGCGAGAATAAATATAACAAAACCTGTTATATCCTTAACTCCGGATTTGAAAAACTTGACTACCGCCTGAATGATAAGCGCGGCCACGACCGCGCGGACGCCCGCGAAAGCGTGCTGCACAAATTCTATCTCGGCGAAATTCTGCAAAAATGCCGCGATAAGCATTATTATGATCAGCGACGGAAAAATAACACCCGCGGTGGCGGCTATCGCTCCGGGAACTCCCTTGTTTTTATATCCGATAAACGTGGCTGTGTTGACCGCGATTATTCCGGGCGTGCATTGTCCGACGGCGAAATAGTTTAAAAGCTCCTCGCTTGTCGCCCATTTTTTTGTTGACACGACCTCTCGCTCAAGGATCGGCAGCATAGCGTAACCGCCGCCGAAAGTCATCACTCCGACCTTCGCGAAGGTGATAAACATTTCAAGCAATTTTTTCATAAAAATCTCCCTTTCTGCCCAAAACGCAGATCGCACTAATAATACCATATTTTTTATAATCTGTAAATACACAAAAAATAATTTATGGATAAACTAATTTTGTCACATTTTTAACGTGAGATATATTGACAAGAACTGAATCATTGTTGTATAATAGTAAAATGGTATTTAAGAGAAAAGGAGATGCATTATAATATGATTAAAAACGGTGCCGACATCGTTTTGGAATGTTTGCTTGAACAGGGCGTAGACACCGTCTTCGGCTATCCCGGAGGCGCCATACTCAACGTCTATGATTCTTTTTATAAATATTCGGGAAAAATCAGACATATTCTGACCTCTCATGAGCAGGGCGCGGCCCACGCGGCTGACGGATATGCCAGAAGCACCGGCAAAGTCGGCGTCTGCGTAGCGACATCGGGCCCCGGAGCCACAAACCTTGTAACGGGAATAGCCACGGCTTACATGGACTCTATCCCTTTGGTTGCGATAACATGCAACGTGGCGAATAATCTGCTCGGAAAGGACAGCTTTCAGGAAGTTGACATTGTGGGAATCACAATGCCAGTCACAAAGCATAACTTTTTGATAAAGAGCGCTGACGAGATCGCGCCCACATTCAGAAGAGCGTTTAAAATCGCCGCATCGGGCAGACCGGGTCCCGTTCTTATTGATATCACCAAGGACGCGACGGCAGGCGAGGCGGATTACAAAAAGGAGATCCCCGAGAGAGTTGACAACTATAAGATAGAGAGTGATTCGGCCGCGTTTGACAAAGTTATTGAGATGATCGAAAAAGCCGAGCGTCCTCTGATCATGGCCGGCGGCGGTATTATCGCCTCGGGCGCCTCAAAAGAGCTGCACAAGCTCCAGAAAACGATCGACGCTCCCGTAACACTTGCCACAATGGGCCTCGGCGCTTTTCCGGCGAGCGACTCCGCTTTTACCGGAATGATAGGCATGCACGGCTCAAAGACAACATCTCTCGCGGTCAAGCACTGCGACCTTTTGATAAACATAGGCTCGAGATTTTCAGACAGAGTTATATGCGACCCCGCAACGTTCGCAAGACGCGCCAAGATCGTGCATATAGACGTTGACAGAGCCGAGATCAACAAAAACATATTGACCGACGCTTACCTTATCGGCGACGCGCGCGCTGTGCTGGATGAGCTCAACAAACGTCTGCACAAGAAAAAGCATAGCGAATGGATGAGCAAGATCGCGGGCTGGAAACAGAAATATCCGGTTAAATACAAGAGTGACAGCGAGTTCAATCCCGAGACAATAATAAAAGAAATCAAGCGCCAAACAGGAGAGAATACATATCTGGTTACCGATGTCGGACAGCATCAGATGTGGGCGGCTCAGTTCTTCGGTATTGAAAAGCCCAGACACTTCCTGTCATCCGGCGGCCTCGGAACAATGGGCTACGGCGTAGGCGCGGCGATCGGCGCGCAGGCGGCTCACCCCGACAGCGTTGTTGTCAACATTTCTGGCGACGGCTGCTTCCACATGAATCTTCAGGAGCTTTCAACCGCCGCGACCCAAAAGCTGCCGATCATAGACGTTGTTATGAACAACAATGTGCTCGGCATGGTCCGTCAATGGCAGAGATTGTTCTACGGAGAGCGTTTCTCCCACACCACGCTCAACAAGCCCACAAATTATGACATGGTTGCAAAGGGACTTGGAGCGGATGCGTATACCGTCACAAATATTGAGGAACTCGGAAAAGCCTTGAGCGTGGCGCTTAAAAACAGAACCAAGCCGACGGTCATAAACTGCGTTATCAACCCCGACCACGCAGTTCTGCCAATGGTTCCGGGCGGCGAGTCTATTGAAGAGCCGATACTTGAAATAACAGCAGACGGCAAGGAGGTCAGATAATATGAGCGGAATTATTACAAATCCTGTTCCCGAAAAGAAGCAGGCAAAAAAGAAAATGCACGTTTTATCTATTCACGTTGTGAACCATGCCGGCGTTCTGAGCCGTATCGCGGGTCTTTTCTCGCGCCGCATGTATAATATCGACAGTCTTTCGGTCGGCGAGACCGAAGACCCGAAGATCTCGCGCATGACGATCGTGACCCACGCGGATGAAAACACATTCCATCAGATACAGAACCAGCTCGCCAAGCTCGAGGACGTCAAGCATATTTGCGAGCTGCACAAGGACCAAGCCGTATTGCGCGAGCATGTGCTGATAAAAGTCAATAACAAGGACACAACAGCGATAATGCAGATCTGCCAGATCTTCAGAGCAAATGTCGTTGATGTTTCCAAAAAGCTGCTGACTTTGGAACTCACCGGCGGCCCCAGCAAGATAAACGCGTTTATCGACCTTATGGAGCAGTTTGAAATAGAGGGCTTAGTCAGAACCGGTCTGACCGGCTTAAAGCGCGGAAGCACCACGGAGGCGGAAGAAGCCGCGCGCGAAAATAATTAGAAAAATAATTAATTATTAAATAATTGGAGGTTTTATAAATGGCAAAATTATATCATGAAAGCGACTGCAATTTAGGACTGCTGAACAACAAGACAGTAGCGATCATCGGCTACGGAAGCCAGGGCCACGCCCATGCTCTGAATCTCAAAGAGAGCGGCGTTCACGTAATCATCGGTCTGTATCCGGGAAGCAAATCCTGGAAGGTAGCAGAGGAGGCCGGATTCGAAGTTTATAATTCGGACGAGGCCGCCAAAAAGGCTGACATAATCATGATACTTATCAACGACGAGAAGCAGGCCAAGCTGTATGAGGAGAACATCAAGCCCAACCTGGAGCCCGGAAACGTTCTGGCGTTCGCGCACGGCTTCAATATTCATTTCCAGCTTATCACTCCCCCGAAGGATGTTGACGTTATAATGATCGCTCCCAAGGGCCCGGGCCACACGGTTCGCAGCGAGTATGTAGCCGGAAAGGGCGTTCCCTGTCTGGTAGCCGTTGAGCAGGACGCTACAGGAAACGCAATGGATATAGGTCTGGCTTATGCCGCGGGTATCGGCGGCGCGAGAGCGGGTGTGCTTGAAACGACGTTTAAGATGGAGACCGAGACCGACCTGTTCGGCGAGCAGTGCGTGCTTTGCGGCGGCGTTACCGCTTTGATGGAGGCAGGCTTTGAGACTCTGGTAGAGGCGGGCTATGATCCTCAGAATGCGTACTTCGAGTGCATCCACGAGATGAAGCTGATCGTTGACCTTATTTATCACGGAGGATTCGGTGAGATGAGACACTCTATCTCCGACACAGCCGAGTACGGCGACTATGAGATAGGCAAGAGGATCATCACCGAGGACACCAAGAAAGAGATGAAGAAGGTTCTCAGCGAGATTCAGGACGGAACATTCGCCAAGAGCTGGATCACAGAGAACGCTGTTAATCGTCCCCACTTTAACGCCACAAGAAGGATCAAGGCTGATCATCAGCTTGAGCATGTGGGCAGAGAGATCAGAAAGCTCTATTCGTGGAACGACGAGAAATAAACTCTTGACTTTAAGGCGGCGGCAAACGACCGCCGCCTTTTCTAAACGAGGTGTGTTTATTTGAATATCAACAGCCGCCTCGGCGGCAGAGAAGAAAAAAACATTGAGATCTTTGACTCAACTTTAAGGGACGGAGCCCAGGGCGAGGGCATATCGTTTTCGATCGAGGATAAGCTTAATATAGTTAAAGCTCTCGACTATGTGGGAGCGGATTACATAGAGGCCGGGAATCCCGGCTCAAATCCGAAAGACCTTGAATTTTTTGAAACGATCGACCGCGCCAAAATGCGGCACGCACGATTGGTCGCTTTCGGCTCGACATGCAGAAAAGAGATCATGCCCGAAAATGACGATAACTGCAAATCGCTGCTTACTGCGAATACCGACGTTATAGCGATCTTCGGCAAATCATGGGATCTGCATGTGACGGATATTATCAAGACGTCGCTTTCTGAGAATCTGCGAATGATCCACGATACTGTCAGGTTTTTTAAAGCTCACAAAAAAGAGGTAATATTTGACGCCGAGCATTATTTTGATGGATTCAAACGAAATCCCGAATACGCCAAATCGGCGCTAAAGGCCGCAATCGACGCGGGCGCTGACAGAATTGTTTTATGTGAAACCAACGGCGGCTGCCTTCCCGATGAGGTCGAGAAAATAACCGCCGAGACCTGCTCCGAGTTTCCTGATACCGTAATCGGCATACATTGCCACAACGACAGCGGATGCGCAGCGGCTAACTCACTGGCCGCGGTAAAGGCGGGAGCAAGACATGTCCAGGGCACATATCTGGGCTACGGAGAAAGATGCGGAAACGCGAATTTATCCACCGTGATACCCAATCTTCAAATAAAGCAGGATTACCGCTGCGTGCCCGAAAAGAATCTTGAGCGTTTCACAAGGACCGCCAGATGGATATCCGAGATCGCGAATTTATCGCTGTTTAAGGGCATGCCTTATGTGGGCGGCTCAGCGTTTTCGCACAAAGCGGGAATGCACATTGACGCTGTGGCTAAAGAGTCGGCGTCGTTTGAGCATATTGCTCCCGAGAGCATAGGCAACGAGCGCAGATTTTTGATGAGCGAGGTCGCGGGTCGGGGAACTGTGCTGAAAAAAATCAGCAAAATAGCCCCAGAGCTTACCAAAGACTCTCCCGAGATCGCCGAGATCTGCGCGAGAGTAAAGCAGCTTGAATATGAGGGTTACTCGTTTGAGGCTGCGGAGGCCAGTTTTGAACTGTTAGTCAAAGACGTGTTAAAGCAAAAGAAAAACTATTTCACGCTCAACTATTTTAAAACGATAGTCGAGCCCGAGGAAAACGATTTCAGCGCCTCCGCGATAATTAAGATCACGGTAGGCGATAAAACCGAGATAACCGCCGCGGAGGGAAACGGTCCTGTGCACGCTTTGGATAACGCGCTGCGGCGCGTGCTTGAGGGATTTTATCCCGAGCTCAGTGACGTGCACCTGACCGACTACAAGGTAAGAGTTCTCGAACCGCAGCAGGCGACCGGCGCCAAGGTACGCGTTCTGATCGAAAGCAGAGACGAGACCGGGAGCTGGACGACCGTCGGCGTTTCTGAGGACGTTATCGCGGCCTCGTGGATAGCGCTGGTTGAATCGGTTGAATATAAATTAATGAAGGAGGAATAAGAATATGGGCATGACAATGACACAAAAAATCCTGGCTGACCACGCGGGACTTGAAAGCGTTAAAGCCGGACAGCTTATCAAAGCAAAGCTTGACATGGTTCTTGGAAACGACGTTACCACGCCTGTTGCCATTAAGGAGTTTAAGGCGGCGGGATTTGACAAGGTTTTTGACAAAGACAAGGTTTCGATCGTGCTTGACCATTTTACGCCCAACAAGGATATAAAGTCGGCTGAGCACTGCAAGATGTGCCGCGAGTTCGCAGGAGATAAAGACGTTACCAACTTTTATGACGTTGGCGAGATGGGAGTTGAGCATGCCCTGCTTCCCGAAAAAGGTCTTGTGGCTCCCGGCGAGGTCATAATCGGCGCTGACTCCCACACCTGCACATACGGAGCTGTCGGAGCATTTTCAACGGGCGTCGGCTCAACGGATATGGCAGCGGGAATGGCGACCGGCGAGGCATGGTTCAAGGTTCCGTCAGCTCTCAAATTCAATCTTACGGGCAAACCCGCAAAGTGGATATCGGGCAAAGACGTTATACTGCATATAATCGGAATGATCGGAGTTGACGGCGCGCTCTATAAGTCAATGGAGTTCAGCGGCGACGGCCTCAAAAACTTATCGATCGACGACCGTCTGACAATGGCGAACATGGCGATCGAGGCCGGCGGCAAGAATGGCATATTCGAGGTAGACGACGTGACAAAGGCTTATCTTGATGAAAGAGTTGACCGCGAGTATAAGATATACACGGCCGACAGCGACGCCGCGTACGACGCGGTTTATGATATTGACCTGTCGGCGCTCAAACCCACGGTCGCGTTCCCTCATCTTCCCGAGAACACAAAGACGATCGACGAGGTCGGCGAGGTCAAGCTCGACCAGTGTGTGATCGGTTCCTGCACAAACGGACGTCTTGAGGACCTTGAAAAGGCAGCCGAGATCTTTAAGGGAAGACATGTGGCTAAGAATATCAGAGCCATCATTATTCCCGCTACCCAGAAGATATACCGCGAAGCTATGAAAGAAGGCCTGTTTGACATATTTATGGATGCGGGCTGCGTTATTTCGACGCCCACCTGCGGCCCCTGTCTCGGAGGTCACATGGGCATACTCGCCAAGGGTGAGAGAGCGATCTCCACATCTAACAGAAATTTTGTCGGCAGAATGGGTCATCCCGAGTCCGAAGTTTACCTGGCGAGCCCGGTAGTCGCGGCAGCTTCGGCAATAAAGGGATACATCTGCGGTCCCGACGAGATATAGAAAGGAGGAAGAACAAGTGAACGCAAAAGGCAAAGTACATAAGTATCTTGACAATGTTGACACCGATGTTATCATCCCCGCGCGCTATCTGAATTCTTCGGAGCCTTCGGAACTCGCGGCGCACTGCATGGAGGATATAGACAAGGATTTTGTGAATAACGTAAAGCAGGGCGATATCATGGTTGCCCGCAACAATTTCGGCTGCGGCTCCTCGCGCGAACATGCTCCCATAGCTATCAAGGCTTCGGGTATAGGCTGCGTGATCGCGGCGACTTTCGCGAGGATATTTTACCGCAATGCCATAAATATAGGACTTCCCATCATGGAGTGCCCCGAGGCAGCCGAGAATATAAATGACGGCGACGAGGTCGAAGTTGATTTTGACACGGGAATTATTAAGGATATAACCACAGGCAAGGAATTCAAGGCCGAGCCGTTCCCGGAGTTCATAAAAGAAATAATCAACAAAAACGGCCTGATGAACTCTCTGAAATAGTCTCGACGTCTCTTTTGTATTGACAAAGACGGCATCGGCTTTATTATAACAAAGAAAGGAAACTTACCATGAACATAAAATTAGCAGTAGTAAAAGGTGACGGAATCGGCCCCGAGATCATTACCGAGGCCGAGAAAGTTCTTGACAAGATAGGTGAAAAATACGGCCACACTTTTGATTATACCGATATTTTGGCGGGCGGATGCGCTATAGACGAGACAGGCGCTCCGCTGCCCGAGGAGTCGGTCAAGATCGCCAAGGCATCCGATTCGGTGCTTTTAGGCGCGGTCGGCGGCCCCAAATGGGATACGCTTCCCGGTCATTTAAGACCCGAAAAAGCTCTGCTCGGTCTCAGATCGGAGCTCGGTCTATTCGCGAATATCAGGCCTGCAAAGCTTCATGACGCCCTCGCGGGCGCGTGCCCGCTCAAACCCGAAATTTCCGATGGCGGTCTTGATCTGGTCATCGTTCGCGAGCTGACCGGCGGCCTCTATTTCGGCGACAGAGGCAGAAGAAACGAGAGCACTGGCGATGAGGAAGCCTATGACGAGCTCAAATACGCCGTAAGCGAGATCAAAAGGATCGGCAAGGTAGCGTTCGAGCTTGCGATGAAGCGCGAACGCAAAAAGGTGACAAGCGTTGACAAGGCGAACGTTATCGAAACATCTCGTCTATGGCGCGAGACTATGCACGAGCTCGCCAAGGAATATCCCGAGGTCGAGTATTCGGATATGCTGGTTGACAACTGCGCGATGCAGCTTGTGAGAAATCCGGGTCAGTTTGACGTTATCGTGACCGAGAATATGTTCGGCGACATTCTTTCCGACGAGGCAAGCATGACGACAGGCTCGATCGGAATGCTGCCCTCATCGTCTCTCGGCGACAGCTCGCTCGGCATGTATGAGCCTATTCACGGCAGCGCCCCCGATATAGCGGGTAAAAATATAGCGAACCCGATCGCCACGATCCTGTCCTGCGCCATGATGCTGCGCGACAGCTTCGGACTGATGGAAGAAGCCAAGAATATAGAGGACGCGGTAACAAACGTGTTAAACGACGGTTACCGCACCGCCGATATAATGGACGAGGGCGGAAAGCTTCTCGGAACTAAAGAAATGGGCGATATAATAGTAAAGTATATCGGATAATTCGGATAGCAAGAAAAGAACCAAGCCAATCGGCTTGGTTCTTTTTAAATGCGTTATAATAAACGATTACTCGGCAGCGGGTGCTTCGGCTTCGGAAGCTTCGCCCTCAGCCTGTGTTTCAGCCTCGGCTGAAGCGTCGGCGTCGGCTTCTGCGCCTTCTTCCTCAACGGCTGTGTCATTATACTTCGCGGCCAGTTCCTCGATCTCGCCGTTCTCCTTCATCTCTGCAAGGGTGGCATTGATCGTCTCGAGCAGTTCGGAATTGCCTTTCTTAACGGCAATAGCGTATTCCTCGGCGGCAAATGCTTCCTCGTCCTCAACGACCTTAAGGCCTGTGCTCTCGGCAAGCTTTATACCTGTGTACGAATCAATAACAACCGCGTCAAGTCTGCCGTTCTTAACATCCTGAACAACATCAATGCCTCTGTTTGCGCGAACAATATTCGCCTCGTCAAGCGCGAGATCCTCGGTCACGATCGTGTCGGCCGTGTATCCGATAACAACGCCGACTTTTTTGTCGTTTTTCAGATCTTCGGCGGAAGCGATGTTGCTGTCCTCGGGAACAACGATAACCTGCTCGGCAACATAATAGGGATCCGAAAAGTCAACGTTATTCTTTCTCTCTTCGGTGATCGTCATACCCGCGATACCCATATCAACCTTGCCTGTTGAAACAGCCGCAATAATTCCGTCAAATTCCATGTCCGAAACCTTGAGGGTTTTGCCTGCCTTCTCGGCGATCTTCTGCGCGATGGCGATATCAATACCGTCATACTCGCCTACAAGACCGTTTGAAGTTGTGAATTCGAACGGAGGGAAAGCGGCGTTTGTAGCCATTATAAGCTCTCCGCCCGCCTCGGTGTCGGCCGCCTTATCGGCGTCATTTGTCGTTGTGTTGGTTGAGGTTGTGCCTCCGCACGCCGCCAAAAGGCATACGCACAGTGACAGCGCGAGAACCAGCGCCAATGCTTTTTTCCAATTTTTCATGTAAATCTCTCCTTTTTAAAATTTTTATATTTTTTATAATATTTTGCTTAAAAATGACTGGGTTCTGGGATTTTGCGGCGTGTCAAAAATCTCGGAAGGCGTTCCCTGCTCATAAACTATTCCCTCATCCATAAAGAATACTCGGGAAGCAATTTCTCTGGCAAATCCCATCTCGTGAGTGACAACGACCATAGTCATTCCCTCGTCCGCAAGTTTTTTCATAACATCCAGAACTTCTCCGACCATTTCGGGGTCAAGCGCCGATGTGGGCTCGTCAAACAGCATAATTTCGGGATCCATCGCGAGAGCTCTCGCGATAGCTATTCTCTGCTGCTGGCCTCCGGAAAGCTGCCCGGGATACGCGTCCGCCTTTTCTTCAAGTCCGACGGTTTTAAGAAGCTCCATCGCTCTGCGTTTCGCCGAGTCCTTGTTCTGCTTTTTCACATTGAGAGGCGCGAGAGTTATATTTTCAAGCACGGTCAGATGAGGGAACAGATTAAACTGCTGGAAAACCATTCCCATCTTTTCGCGCACATGATTTATATTGCATTTCTTATCGCAAATATCCTCGCCGTCTATGTAAATATGACCGTCTGTCGGTTCTTCAAGTCGATTTATGCAGCGCAGAAACGTTGACTTGCCGCTGCCGGAGGGACCTATAACAACGATTTTTTCGCCTTTTTCAATGCTTTCGGTAATATCTTTTAACACAACGTGATCACCGAAGCTCTTTTTTAAGTTTTTAACTTCTATCATTGACATAAATTAACCCTCCTAACGTCTGTCGTCACTGGCGCGAAGCCTCTTTTCCAGTCTTGATAAGAGCATGGAAAAGATTTTGATAACCACATAGTATATTATCGCGCAGGACAGCAGCGGCCATAAGAAGTCATATGTAAGCGTCTGAACCTTTTTAGCCGCTCCCAAAAGGTCGATGTTGTTGATCATACCGATAACGGCCGTCTCCTTGATGAGCACGATAAATTCGTTAACAAGCGCCGGAAGAATATTTTTAAGCGTCTGCGGCATGATAATGAGCCTCATGGTCTGAGCCTGGGTCAATCCGAGCGAGCGTCCCGCCTCGGTCTGTCCCTTATTTATCGAAAGAATACCACCGCGCACAATTTCCGCGATATACGCGCCGCTGTTGATACTGAAAGCAATAACGCCCACAAACCACGCCGGTATGCTTCTGGCGCCCGCGAGAATAACAAAGTAGAAAATCAGAACCTGAACCATGGTAGGAGTGCCTCTGATAACGTCAATATAAAGGCCCGCTATCCAGTTTAGGATCTTGACTTTTGAAAGTCTGCCAAGCGCGGCTAAAATACCGAGAATAAGACCGAACAGCACGGCAAAAAGCGAAATCAACAGGGTGTAGCCCAAGCCGCGCACAAACAACATCCATCTGTCGTCATAAATAAATGTGGCGTACAAGCCGTTAAGCATCGGCTGAAAGAATTGCATGAATCAAATCACCGTCCTTAAAGTATATTATCAAGAATATAATAACAGATTTTCCAATTAAATTCAAGACTTTTGTTAACAATTTGTTAAAAAAATTATTTCAATACGGTAACTGTATAAATAAAAAGAGGGCATAACCCCAATGTCATTAAGTTAAAAAAGACTAATAATGATTAAATAGTATACAGGGAGAGTGAAAATTGCGATTTCACTCT
>CANPWW010000060.1 GCA_947585115.1 uncultured Monoglobus sp. | reverse complement strand
GGCTTGGTCTTAAATATCTTCTGCCACTCGCCCTCTTTGAGCACGTCCATATACTCGTCCGAGATATAAACGTCGATGGCGTTGTCGCGGTCGGCTCTGCGTATGCCGTCAACAAATTCGAGCGCCAAGACCTGCGGCGACTGTCTGAGCCACCAGATGTCGGCCTTGTTTCCGGCAAGACGGGTGCAGTGTATTCTGGACTGCTGGCCAGCGCCGATGCCTATCGCCTGACCGTCCTTGACGTAGCACACGCTGTTTGACTGTGTGTACTTGAGCGTAATCAGCGAGATCATCAGATCGCGCTTCTGTGCCTCGGTCATTTCGGTGTTTTGGGTAACCACGTTCGACAAAAGCTCCTCGTTGATGTCAAGCTCGTTTCTGCCCTGCTCGAAGGTCACGCCGAACACCTGCTTGTGCTCGATCGGATCGGGGGTGTAGTTTTCGTCGATTTGGATTATGTTGTAGTTTCCGCCGCGCTTGCCCTTTAATATCTCAAGCGCCTTTTCCTCATAGCCGGGAGCTATCACGCCGTCGCTGACCTCTTTGGCGATAAGCTGCGCCGTGGGAATATCGCACACGTCGGACAGCGAGATAAAGTCGCCGAAGGACGACATTCTGTCCGCTCCTCTGGCTCTGGCGTAGGCCGAGGCAAGAGGCGAAAGCTCGATCGACTCGTCGATAAAATATATCTTTTTGAGCGTGTCGGAAAGTTCAAGTCCGACCGCGGCGCCCGCAGGCGACACGTGCTTGAATGAGGTCGCGGCAGGGAGGCCGGTCGCCTTTTTGAGTTCCTTAACGAGCTGCCAGCCGTTCAGCGCGTCCAGCAGGTTGATGTAGCCGGGTTTGCCGCACAGCACGGTTATCGGCAGATCACCGCCGTTTTCCATATACACCCGCGAGGGCTTCTGATTGGGATTGCAGCCGTATTTTAATTCCATTTCATTCATTTTTTATTTCTCCTTTCACAAAAGTTCATCGGGATTGTTCTTTTTCCAAATATACTTTAAAGGGTTTTTGTCAATATATTCCCATATTTCCCGATACGATCTTTCATTTCTGATGATATGTTCATAAAAAGACTTTTGCCAAATCGAAAATCCGACCTTTTTTGATACCCAGCGTTTCATTTGACCGACAACAACCGATATTGTAGGGGCGGATATCATCCGCCCGTCCGATTCCTCAATGAATAGGATCATATGTATATGATTCGGCATGATCGAATATTTATCGACAATAACACTTGGGTAATGAATACTGATGTTTTCAATTGCGGTTTTGACTGTTTCGCCGTATTTTGAGAGTTTATAATCAAAACATTCGGTTTCACGCGGGCGGATGATATCCGCCCCTACGATCTGGCTGCTCGAATTTGTTCGCGCAGTTTGTGATTCCGAAGCCGCAGAACACATCCGATTCGTATCGCTTTTCTGCGGGCGGATAATATCCGCCCCTACAGGTTTGTCCCATAGACTGTGTCGTTTTTTGTTTATGCACACGGTCACAAAATATAATCCGCTTTGAGAATAATCGTATTCGCTGAGTCTGATTTTCTTCCTCTTTGGCAAGTCCATATTTTATTTATTTTTGTTAACTATTCGGGACTCGGTTTTGCCGGTTTGTATGTTTATGTATCTCACGAACAGCGAAACCTTGTTGTCCTCGTTGAGGCTTGTCCACAATGTGTCGGTGAACTCGTCTATCGAGTTCGGGATCTCGACTTTCTTGGGCTCGCCCTCAAAGCTCGGCAGCGGATCGCCGTCGCCCTTGTAGGTGTGAATAAAATGTCCGTATCCGCTTTTCGGGCTTGAGTACGCGAACGTGAATCTTTGGCACGAATCGGGGTCGCCGTCGGCGCTTTTTAATATCGACATCGCGTAGTTATAGGTTCCGTCCGACACCTTCATAACCGCCGATATCCTCGGGGTGTAGTTGGGCGCGTCGGGCTCGAACTCGCGGCCGCGGAGCGACTGCTCGAACGTCATCTGCTTGTTCATCAAATCGTATATCGTGTCGGTCTGATCGCCGTTAGTGACGATCGTCTTGTTGCCCAATACCCGAACCGGCGCGTATATGATGAGCGACGGGTCCTCAAGCTTTGACTCGTCAAAGGCCTTGGTCCTGATACCGTCTCCGTTTGCCACAAACACGCGGTTGCGGCTGTTTGAGCTTCTGCCCATGATAAAGTAGGCGCATACCGCGCTCTTTCCGTCGGCCGATTTGCCGACAATAATTCCCCGTCCGGGGTATGAGTTGTTTTTCAGCTCATCACTGATGTTTATTGTTTTCATGATTACCTCCATAAATTTTTAATGCGGGCGGATGATATCCGCCCCTACAAACGTAGGTCCCTCGGGCGGATGATATCCGCCCCTACAAGCTATCCCCCCCAAGGGGCGAGCCGATTTTTAGTCGCTGCACAGCATTTCAACGGCGCGGGGCAGGATTATCCATTCGGCCTGCTCCATAACGCGTTTTTGCAGAATTTCAGGGGTGTCGCCGTCCTTTATCTCGACCGCTTTCTGCAGCAGTATTTTTCCGCCGTCGACAACCTCGTTGACAAGGTGCGCGGTGGCTCCGGTCACTTTGACGCCGTAATCAAGCGCCGCCTCGTGCACCTTGAGCCCGTACATGCCTTCGCCGCAGAACGACGGTATAAGCGACGGGTGAATGTTCACGATCCTGCCCGCGTATTCCTTGAGCAGCTCTCCTCCGAATATGGCTAAGAATCCGGCCAGCACTATTATGTCAACGCCCATTTCTTTCATATAGGCGCAGATCCTTCGGCTGAACTCGTCAATGTCGCCGCCGCAGTCCGCGTTCTTGCGGATGACCTTGGTCGGTATTCCGGCCTTTTCGGCCCTCGTCAGGCCGTACGCGCCCGCGCTGTTTGAGCAGACGCACACGATCCTGCCGCTCTTTATAACGCCGCTTTTCTCGGCGTCGATAAGCGCCTGAAGATTTGTGCCGCCGCCCGAAATTAAAACTCCTATTTTTTTCATACTATATCCACGCCCTTCTCGCCCGAGACGATCTCGCCGACAACATAGGCCTTTTCGCCCTCGGCGTTTATCAGCTCGACGGCTTTGTCGGCCTGATCCGCGGGCACCACAAACATCATGCCGATACCCATATTGTAGGTGTTGAACATATCGTGCTCAGAAATGCCGCCCAGCTTTTGGAGCTTTTTAAATATCGGCGGAGTGTCAAAGCTGTCTTTTCGTATAACGGCCCTTGTGCCGTCCTTGAGCATGCGCGGAATGTTCTCGTAAAATCCGCCGCCCGTTATGTGGGACACCGCTTTCACGTCAACAGATTCGATAGCCTTTAGCATCGGCTTCACATAAATCTTTGTCGGCTCAAGCAGCGTTTCACCTATCGACGCGCCAAGCTCCTCATCGTACTTTTTAAGTGCCTCGGCGCAGGCATCGCTGTCGTCAATATTAAATATCTTTCTGACAAGCGAGTAGCCGTTGCTGTGAACGCCCGACGAGGCGATGCCGATTATCTTGTCACCGATCTCGATCCTCTCTCCGTCGATGATCTTATCCTTGTCAACTATGCCCACCGAGAATCCCGCCAGATCGTACTCTTCCGGGTCATAGAATCCGGGCATCTCGGCCGTCTCGCCGCCGACCAAAGCGCAGCCGGCTTTGACGCAGCCGTCGGCAATTCCCTTCACTATGTCCGCGATTTTTTCGGGCGTGTTCTTTCCGGTCGCTATGTAGTCGAGGAAGAACAGCGGTTTCGCGCCGCCGCACACAATGTCGTTGACGCACATGGCCACGCAGTCCTGTCCGACCGTGTCGTGCTTGTCCATAATGAACGCCAGTTTCAGCTTGGTTCCAACGCCGTCGGTGCCCGAGACCAGAACGGGGTTTTTATAGCCTCCGCCAAGCTCGAACAAGCCGCCGAAACCGCCTATTCCCGAAACGACGCCGGGTATGTTTGTCCTCTTTACGTGCTCTTTGATGAGTTCCACCGACCTGTAGCCGGCCTCCACATCAACGCCCGCGTTTTTATAAGCTTCACTCATTACATCGCCTCCTTATATATTGTCATAAAGCTCTTTTTGAAGTTTTTTATCTTTCTCGTCAACAGCCGCCGCCATGTCCGCTTTGAATTTCTCAAGCTTTTCGGAAAGTTTTTCGTCGCTGAGTGCCAGCATCTGCACGGCCAAAATTCCCGCGTTGTCCGAGCCGTTCACACCGACCGTCGCCACCGGGATACCCGTCGGCATCTGGACCATAGAGAGCAGCGAGTCGAGGCCGTCCATAAAAGACGATTTGATCGGCAGAGCTATGACCGGCAGCGTGGTGTACGCAGCTATAACACCGCCCAGATGAGCCGCCTTGCCCGCTGCCGCGATTATCACCTTAACGCCGTTTTCCTTGGCGCTCTTGGCGAATTCTTCA
Source organism: uncultured Monoglobus sp. (assembly GCA_947585115.1). Classification (GTDB taxonomy): domain Bacteria; phylum Bacillota; class Clostridia; order Monoglobales; family Monoglobaceae; genus Monoglobus. Next base: position 10,806 of record CANPWW010000060.1, on the reverse strand, counting down.
GCCTTGGCCGGTGTCCTGTGCGCCGAGATCACATGCGCCTCAAAATCAACGCCGAACGACTTCAGCATATCGATCGCGCCCTGTACCACGGGCAGATCAGAGTTGCTTCCCATTACAATTGCTACTTGTGCCATAATGTCCTCCTGAAATATATTTGAATTTTGTTATCTCTCGTATACTATATTGCCGTTTACCATTGTGTATTCAACGTCGCCGCACTTAGCCGAGTAGACCAGACTTGAGATCGGGTCGTATATCGGCCTAAGGTGGGGCGTGTCGAGATCCACGACAACCAGATCAGCCAGATATCCCTCTTTTATCATTCCGAGATTGTCAAAGCCCAGCGCCTTGGCGCCGTTTATTGTCGCCATTTTGAGGGCGGTCTCGGCGGGCACCGCTGTCGGGTCGAGTCCTGCGCCCTTGTGTATCAGAGCCGCCGCCTTGATCTCCTCGAACATATCCAGACTGTTGTTGCTTGACGCGCCGTCGGTGCCCAGCGCCACGTTTATCCCCATGTCCAGCATTTTCGGGATCGGGGCTATGCCCGACGCCAGTTTAAGATTGCTTATCGGATTGTGGGCGACCGAAACGTTATGCTTTTTGAGTATATCAAGATCGCCGTCGGTCATCACCACGCAATGGGCGGCTATCGTCGGATTTTCAAACAGTCCCGAGCTTTCCATATACGCGGTCGGCGTCATGTTGTGCTCGATCTCGCAGTCCGAAAACTCGGTTCGGGTCTCGGCCAGATGTGTGTGTATCGGCATGTTGTGCTCTTTGGCGTACGCCGCGCATTTTTCCAGCAGCTCAAAGGAGCAGGTGTATATCGCGTGCGGCGAGAATGTGAAGGTTATAAGGTCGCTGGCGCTAAATTCCTCGGCCATTTCCTCCATAAGCTTTACCTTGCGGTCATATCCGTCAAAGCTCACGCAGTCGCTTAAAACCGCGCGGATGCCCTTTTGTATCGCGGCTCTGCCTGTCTCGGCTTGAAAGAAATACATGTCGCTGAAGCATGTGGTTCCTCCCGCAAGCATCTCGTCTATCGCGATCTCGCTGCCGCGGCGCACATCCTCGGGGGTCATTTTGTCCTCAAAGGGAAAGATCTTGTTATACAGCCAGTCCTGCAGGTTCATATCGTCGGCGTATCCGCGGAGCAGCGTCATCGCCGTGTGGGTATGCGCGTTTATAAGCCCCGGAATAAGCGCCTTGTTTTCGCCGTTTATCACCCGGTCAAAATCTCCATCGGGCCGGCTTGTTCCCACGTATTTTATCTTATTTCCGTCAACCGCAACATAACCGTTTTTTATAACGCCCGCGTTATCGTCCATAGTTATGACCGTTATGTTTTCAAATAAAGTTTTCATAATTTATTCTCCGATCTTATTGTTACACCTAAAAATTACTTTTCGTACTCCAGATCGTTTTCGGTGAGGTTCTTTATTTTTTCGTAATAGTCCTCGGCCTCGCGGTTCGCTTCCTCAACACTGAGATTGCGGAAGTTGCCGCACTCGATCTCGCTCGCGCCGGGCATCTCTCCGTCATAGACCGAAATTTCTTTGAATATATTTTTAATTAAATCGACGACCTTTTTGTTGTCCGCATTTCTCATAAGCAGATAAAACCCGGTCTGGCAGCCCATGGGTCCGAAATATATCACGTCGTCTTTAAGCTCCGAGTTCCGCGCCATTGTGGCGAACAGATGCTCTATTGAGTGAATGGTTATGTTGTCAAGCAGACGGCCGGTGTTGGGCTTTCTCATGCGTATGTCGTAGGTCGTGATGTCGCCGTCGATTCGGGATATGTAGACCCACGGCCTGATTTTTCGGTGGTCCACCGTAAAGCTCGCGATTTTTTCCATTTAAACTCCCCCATTATTTATTATACATTTTAATAATCTCATCAATTTTTTGCGGATCACGGGCTCGGCGCTGTCTATCGCGCCGCGGTTGAAACCGCCGCCCTCGATACCGGCCGCCATGTTGGAAACGCCCGAAAGCGCAAGGATCCGCACTCCGCAGTGCGCCGCCGCTATGACCTCGGGCACGGTGGACATGCCCACAAGATCGGCGCCCAATATTTTAAGCATTTTTATCTCCGCGGGCGTCTCGAACTGTGGCCCGGCCATATACGCGTACACGCCCTTCGGAAGACGCATTCCGAGCTCATCCGCGCACTTTTCGCAAAGCTCGATCAAGCCCTTGTCGTAGGCGTTTGTCATGTCGAAAAACCGCTCGCCCAAATCCTCGGGATTCTCGCCTCTCAGCGGCGACTCGGCGCACAGCTTTATATGGTCGCGTATTATCACAATATCTCCCGGAGCGTAGTCCGTGTTGACGGCGCCCGAGGCGTTTGTGAGAATAACCTTCTCGATATCCATCGCCTTGAGCATACGGATAATAAAGGCGGTTTCCTCCATGGTGTAGCCCTCGTAATAATGAAGTCGGCCCTGCATGAACGCGACGGGCGTTCCGTCGAACTCGCCGATTATCATGCGGCACTTGTGGTGGTTTTTTCCGATCGGGGGAAAGCCTGGGATATCTCCGTACGATATTATAGTTTTGTTTTCGAGACTGTCCGCCAGTTCGGCCATGCCCGTGCCGAGCACCACGGCTATTTCGGGCGCGAGATTTATTTTTGAATTAACGTATTCCGCGGCTTGTGTGTATGACGTTGACATGGTGGTTCTCCTTGTTTTTTATTATATAGGTTTATTTTTGACGGGCGGATAATATCCGCCCCTACGGTTTGGTGTCATATCTTACCTGTAATCGGTATCACGTCCGGTTTGCCTTTTTGGAAGGCCGATCACGAAAAATATTTAACTCCGCTTTCGAAGAGTTTTTGGTCTATGTTTCCGGTTATGTTTTTGTATACGTGTCCGCCTATGCGCTCCGAGTGTCCCATCTTGCCCAGAACTCTGCCGTCGGGGCTGGTGATTCCCTCGATCGCGTAGTAAGAGCCGTTGGGATTGTAGGGCATCTCGTAGGTGGGGTTGCCTGACAGATCGACATACTGAGTGGCGATCTGTCCGTTCTTTTCCATCTCGGCTATGACCTCGGGGCTCGCCACAAATCTTCCCTCGCCGTGGGAAACAGCTATTTGGTGAATGTCGCCAAGCTCCACGCCCGACATCCACGGCGATTTTACCGATGATATCCTAGTGGAAACTATCTGCGAAACGTGCCTGCCGACCGTGTTGTATGTGAGGGTGGGGCAGGTGTCGTCAACTTTTCTTATCTCGCCGTAGGGCACAAGGCCGAGCTTGACAAGCGCCTGGAATCCGTTGCATATTCCCAGTATCAGTCCGTCGCGCTTGTTTAAAAGCTCCATTACGGCCTCGCGCAGCTTTTCATTCTCAAAGGCGGCCTTAATGAATTTGCCCGAACCGTCGGGCTCGTCGCCGCCGCTGAATCCGCCGGGGATCATGATGATCTGCGCCTCGTTTACCGACTTGACGAATCTTTCTATTGATTCCTCAACGTGAGACTGCTTTAGGTTCCTGAATATCCGAACGTCGGTCTCGGCTCCCGCCTGCTCGAAAACTCTCGCCGAGTCGTACTCGCAGTTGGTGCCGGGGAAGGCGGGGATAAACACTCTCGGCTTCGCGGTCTTTATCGCCGGAGCCTTTGTGTTTCTCTCGCCCCACTCAAACGCTTTCATTCCCACATCGTCATATTTTGCCTTGGTGGGATAGACGCCCTCGAGCGGTTTCTGCCACGCTTTGATTATTTCGTTTATATCTATTTCCTCGCCGCCGACGCGTATTATGCCGTCGCCGGTGGTCCTGCCGAGCTTGATCGTGTCAACATTGTTGCCTAAATATCCGGTGGCGTTGTTGCCCTCGATCTCAAGGACGATGCCGCCGCTCATCGCGCGGAACAGATCCTCGTTGCTTCCGCAGTGGGTGAACGCGAATCCCAACTTGTTGCCCATTGCGGCCTTAAGAACCGCCTCCATAACGCCGCCGCAGCCCACAGCGTACGCGCTTCTGACAACGCTGTTTGGGTCTGAGATCATCAGATTAATCATACCGTAGAGCTGCTTCAAGCTGTCAAAGTCGGGCAGGTTGTTCTCGTCGTATTTGGGACGTACCAGGAACACCATGTTGCCCGCGCCCTTAAACTCGCAGGACACAGCCTTGCTCGCCTCAAGAGGCGCCACAGCGAACGAAACCAAAGTGGGCGGAACGTCTATATCGTTAAACGAACCCGACATCGAGTCCTTGCCGCCGATAGCCGCGAGGCCCAATTTCTCCTGCGCGTAGTAACCGCCCAACAGCGCGGACAGGGGCTTACCCCAGCGCTCCGGATCTGTGCCCAGTCTTTCGAAATACTCCTGGAATGTCAGATAAACATCTTTATAATCAGCTCCGGCGCATACCGCGCGCGTCACCGATTCAACCACGGCGTACACGGCTCCCGCGAACGGGTTAGCCTCCGAGACCTTCGGGTTATATCCGTACGCCATAACGGTGGCCGTCTCGCTTTCCTTGCCGCCGTCCAGAACGGGTATCCTCGCCGCCATGCTCTGCTGAGGCGTCAGCTGATATTTTCCGCCGTAGGGCATGAATATCGAGGCTCCGCCGATCGTGCTGTCGAAGCGCTCGACCAGGCCCTTCTGCGAGCATACGTTAAGGTCACTGACGAGCGACATGATCTTCTCTTTATATGTGTCGCCTTTTGTTTTAAACTCGTATTTTTCAAGGCCGAAATCGTCCGCCGTTACTGTGACATCGGCGTCCTTTTCCGCGCCGTTAGTGTTTAGGAATTCCCTTGAAATGTCGCATATAACCTTGCTGCGCCAATTCATAACAAGCCGCGGACTCTCGGTCACAACAGCGACAACTACCGCGTCAAGGTTTTCCTTGTCGGCCTCGGCTATAAATTTCTCGGCGTCCTTCTCGCGCACGACTACCGCCATTCTCTCCTGAGACTCGGAAATTGCAAGCTCGGTGCCGTCGAGACCCTCGTATTTTTTCGGCACCCTGTCAAGATTTATGTCAAGGCCGTCCGCCAGTTCTCCTATAGCGACCGAAACGCCGCCCGCGCCGAAGTCGTTGCAGCGGCGGATCATGGTAGTCACCTCGTTTTTGCGGAACAGGCGCTGCAGCTTTCTCTCAACGGGCGGGTTGCCCTTTTGAACTTCGGCTCCGCAGGTCTCAAGCGAGGAGCTGTCGTGGGCCTTGGAAGAACCCGTGGCGCCGCCGCAGCCGTCTCGTCCGGTCATTCCGCCAAGCAGAATAACCACGTCGCCGGGCTCGGGGGTCTCGCGTATAACGTTCTTTTTTGGAGCAGCGGCGATGACCGCGCCGATCTCCATACGCTTTGCCACATAGCCCTCGTCGTATATCTCGTTTACCACGCCTGTGGCGAGGCCTATCTGATTTCCGTATGAGCTGTAGCCCTCGGCCGCGCCAAGAACCAGCTTGCGCTGCGACAGTTTGCCGGGCAGGGTCTCTTTGAGCGTCTTTCTCGGGTCGCCCGCTCCGGTGACGCGCATCGCCTGATACACATACGAGCGTCCCGAAAGCGGATCGCGGATCGCGCCGCCCAGGCAGGTGGCCGCGCCGCCGAAGGGCTCGATCTCTGTGGGGTGGTTGTGGGTCTCGTTTTTGAACATAACGAGGTAATCCTCGGTCGTGCCGTCGGTCAGCTTGACCTCCACCTCGATCGAGCAGGCGTTGATCTCCTCGCTCTCGTCAAGGGCGGTCAGCACGCCGCGCTTTTTGAGTTCTTTGACCGCGATGGTCGCAACGTCCATCAGGCATATATTCTTTTTGTCAAGCCTATCGCCGTACACAAATTTTCTGGACTCCAAATAATCGCCGTACACGCTCTTTATAAACTCATTCTTGATCTTAACGTTATTGAGCTTGGTCGCGAACGTGGTGTGGCGGCAGTGGTCCGACCAATAGGTGTCGATCATTCTGATCTCGGTCAGTGACGGGTCGCGCTTTTCGCCGTCGCGGAAGTAGGCGCGGCAGAATTTTATATCATCCTCGTCCATCGCGAGACCCAGTTCGCTTATCATACCCGTAAGCTCGCCGTCCGACATTGAGATAAAGCCGTCTATAATTTTTACGTCAGCGGGTTCATCGAGTTTGTCGTTCAGCGTCTCGGGCTTTTCCATCGAGGCGGGACGCGACTCGACAGGGTTTATGTAATAGTCCCTCGCCGCGATCAGTTCATCGTCGCTGATGTTTCCGCTCATGATAACGATTTTTGCCGTCCTGACAACCGGCCTCTCGCCGCCCGTCATGATCTGCGCGCACTGGGCCGCGCTGTCGGCTCTCTGGTCAAACTGGCCAGGCAGATACTCGGACGCGAAAAATTTGCATCCCTCGGGGATGTCTATTTTTTCAAAATACACATTGTCGACCTGGGGCTCGGCAAAAACCACCGGCAGCACCGTCTCAAGCTCGCCGTCCGTGAGGCCGTCTATATCGTAGCGGTTAAGCACACGGACCGACTCAAGCCCGCTAAGGCCCAGATTGTTCACGAAATCGTCCTTTAAGGCTCCCGCCTCAATATCAAATCCCTTTTTCTTTTCAACAAATAATCTCTTTATGCTCATAACTGCTCTCCTTATGTATGATAAATTATGTTGATCTCATGCTCAGATCCGATATGCCTCCAAAGGCATAATAATACATTATTATTATAATTAATTAAGGGCGCGTTGTCAACCGTTTATTAAGCAAAAAGAGCGGTTAAACACCGCCCCGGCCGCGCTGTTTGACGCGCGGAAATATTCATGTATTTTTATAGTTCAAGCAGCCTTTCGGCGTTCTCGTGAAGTATCATTTCTCTAACGGACGCGTCAAGACCCAGCGCGTCGATATGCTTAAGCTCATCAACTGCGTTCCACATGGGATAGTCGGTGCCGAACATGACGTGATCCTCGCCGTAGAGCTTGATAAGCTCGCGCACGCGCTCGGGCGGCACCTCGTACATTGTGCTTGAGGTATCAACGTATATTTTGTTTTTGCAGCGGCTGAACACCTCGGCCGCGTCGTCCCACTCGGACCAGCCTCCGAAATGCGCGCCGATGACCGTCAGATTCGGAAAATCCTCCATGACCTTGGCCATCCTCGCGGGCTTGCTCCACTGGTAGCGGAAGTCTCCCGTGTGGACAAGAATAGGTATCCTGCCCGCAATAGCCTCGTATATGTCATACGCCTTTTTGTCGTCTATATGAAAGCGCTGGAAATCGGGGTGGATCTTGAGCCCCTTGAGGCCCATTTTAACGCAGCGGTCCACCTCCCCCTCTATGTCGTCAAAATCGGGGTGCATCGTCATGAAGCCGATTATCCTGTCGGGATATTTTTGGGCGCACTCATGAATAAAATCGTTTATCGAGGTCACCTGATGGGGCGTGGTCGCGGGAGAGTGGATTATCGCTTTGTCCACTCCGGCCTCGTCCTCCATTTGAAGCAGCCTGTCTAAAGTTCCGTTGTTCACAACGTCAAGATCGTAAAACACCTGTATCCCATGAGACGCCTTTTCGGCTATCTTATCGGGGAACACGTGAGCGTGAGCGTCAATTATCATATTTATGTCTCCTGTCTGTTAGCCTGATTTGTGAAAATTATTCAACCGAACTATTATATCAGTTAAATTATATTTAGTCAATAAATATAACCTAAAAATTAGTCTTGACACCGGGCCCGAATTTGTGTATAATTATTAAGCTTGATTAAAATGCCCTCTTAGTTAAGTGGATATAACACGCCCCTCCTAAGGGTGGATCACGCGTTCGACTCGCGTAGAGGGTGCCACCAAACGCCGCGAAAACGTCACTTTTTGACTTTCGCGGCATTTTTTGTTTTCCGCGGGGAAAATTTTTAAGCAATTTTTTGGTAAAGTTTTTTGCTAATCGGAAACGAACTCTTTACACAAGGTTTGCTAATAATTTTTAAAATTTGCTAATCGACCGATTAGCAAATTTTCCGCCTTCTTGTGTTATGTTTGCCAATATACCTGCAAGAGAAGTGGCAAGCTCCGGTGAAGTTTTTAATTGTTCAATCAAGTTTATCAAATCGATTTCATTATTTTTTTCTGCCGGAGGCTTAACTTCCCGTAAATCAACTTTAGAATAAAATGCGCTCTCAAATTTTTGAGCATTTATTTTTCTGTCCTCATCAAGTATATGGGCATATATATCTGTTATCATATTAATCTGTGAATGTCCGGTATCGCCTTGAGTCGCCTTTAAATCTCCGTGGTTTAATTTCAGCTTGTATGTTGTGCTTGAGTGCCTGAGCGAATGAAAAACAACATTTGGCAGATCCGCTTCCTTTTTTAATTTGAGAAATTCTTTTTCAATAACTCTGTTTTCACAGGGTCTGCCGTTGGCAAGTGCTACTACAAGATTAAAATCCTGATACTCATCTCCCAAAAATTCCTTTATTTCATCTTGAGACTTTTTCCACTCTTTTAAAATATATGCCACGGTTTTAGGCAGCCATACTTTTCTAATGCTTGAGTTTGTTTTGGGTTTCTTCAATATTATTCTTGTGTTTGTGTTGCCCATAATCGGCTTGAAGATATATATAATATCTTTTTTATTAAGCACTTCGATAGAACGCTTAGTTGCTCGCGTCAGTTCCTTATCTATATATATGTATGCGTTATCTGAAGCAATTTCTTCGTCCGAAATATGAACATTATCCCATGTAAGGCCGAGTATTTCACCTATACGAAGCGAACACGCAAAAGCTAAATTCATTGCTATATAAAGCTTTGTATCGGTGCAGCATTCCAACGCTTTGCGTATATCTTCCGTTGTCCATATATCCCTTTTTGTGTATTCAACGCGGGGCATTATTATATTTTCAAACGGATTTTTTGCTATTATTTCCCACCTGACTGCCTGTTTGAAAGCACAGCTTACTAATTTAACAATTTTTTCAATGTTTTGAGGACTTAAAAACTCTCTTTTGGGTTGAATATTTCTTCTTACAACCGGTTTTGTTTTTTGCAGCGTCTGAACAAATGAATCTGCAACTCTTGTTGTCACATCCTGTACCTTCAGATCACCTATTATGGGATTAATATAATTGGCTATAAGCGCACAATTAGCATTATATGTTGAAACACCCCACTTTTTCTCGCCGTATAAACATACAAACTCATACATAAATTCCGATATTATTTGACTGTTCGGAATTATAAATGTACCGTTGTTCAGCTGATTTTCAATCTCGGCTTTTCGTTTCTGGGCCTCCTTATATGTGTGCCATGTCTCCCATTTTTGCCTCTTGTTTCCATCTTCATCCGTATAATTATAGATTACGGAATATGCTTTTTTTCTTTTAATAATTGATGCCATTTTTATCCTCCTTGAATACTTAAAAATCTTGATTTTCAAGCCATTCATCGAAAGACTGTTTTGAAATTCTTATTGTTCGACCTATTTTGAAAGCCTTGAAATGCTTTTCCCTGATAAAGCTATATGCTGATGTCATGCTTATATCAAGCATTTGTGCAACCTCTTGAACTGTATAGGTCTTTTTTGTACATGTTGTGCTCGTTGCAGAATTAGCGGTCATTTTAATACCTCCTCTCTGTATTGCAATCAAATTTCCTGACACATTAATTATATCAGGTAGTAATATTGAATGCAATTTTATATTATTTAATTATAAAAAATCATATAGAATTATATACTCTATATGATTCTTTACAATTTTACGTTATAAGCCTGACAAACAGCGGCTTGCAGGGCCGCTCATTGGAGTTTCACCTTCCCGACATCCGTCCGGACTATCCTCATTGCGTGCGACGGCGTCGCAACTCGCTTATTGCTATCCGCTCGTGCTGTGACTGAATAGAAGTATCACCCGTTACGGAGTCGTCGCCGTTTAAGCTGCAACTTAATTCGGGATAATATGTTTTTCGCTCGCCGAAATCGGGTCATGGCGCATTTATCCGCAGGCTCGTCCGCAACGGAACGTGTTTGTCCGCTCTTTATTATGCAGCGGCATTATCCTCCGCGCTTTCTTTGTATCGGTTTTTTATTAACCGAATATGATTATATACCCTATACTCCGCAGTTTTTTCGTAGTATTAAAAAATTTTTTAAAAAATTCAATATTCAAATTTGCTGAAATTACACAGCTGTGATATAATAGTTATACCAAATTTTTAGAATGGAGGATTTAACTATGAAAAAATTATTTGTATTGAGTTTGTCATTTATTTTATCGATTATGTTTACATCCGCGGTGTATGCCGCCAAAATTCCCGAGGAATCCGTCCCGATAGGCATATCTGATGAAGCGGTCCGCATTACGGAAAATATCATTGGCGGCATACTTGACGATGTTTATAACGGTCTGGGTTATGGCGCTGCAAGCGGACGAGCCAACACTTTAATACGTCAAGCTATCAATAAAGGCGAAACAAATAATTACGGATACGCTGAACTTTCGGCAATATCTCAAAACGCAATTCGCACTATAATCGACGTTTTACAGCGGCCCGATATATATCTATCAGCCGAAAATACCTTAAGACCGATCCTCGCCGAACAAATTAATGCAGTAAAAAACGGAAAAGACTATTCCGAAACGGTTTTAGAAGCTTACGCCGTTATATACCCCTATTTTTCAGTCTCGCAAACATTCATTGACCCATGCTGTTTGGAAAGCATAACGATTGATCCTGTGCTGCTTACAACGACGCGAAAAATATTGATCGACGCTAAACAACCATAAAAAATTAAGACGCGGCGCTATCCCTAATTTTGTGTAAACTCCAAAACGGTAATATACTCTGTTTTGCCGAGGCAGAAATTGACTTGCTC
>CANPWW010000059.1 GCA_947585115.1 uncultured Monoglobus sp. | reverse complement strand
CGATACTCTCCCCCGCGATCGCCGACGATCTGGAGCCGATGCTCGGATATCTTATAAACAGCGACGGACCCGGGGCGGTGCGCTATCCCAGAGGGGCGGCGCAGAGCGAGGCGGACATAGGCGCCGAGGTGCCGCGCCTTTCCGAAAATACCCGTCCGCGGCCGAGAATGATAATTGACCGCGGGCGGCCCGACATTTTGATAGTGTCGGTGGGCGTTATGCTGAAAAACGCGGTCGGGGCGGCGCGTATTCTTGAAGATTCGGGCTATTCCGCGGCTGTGGCCGACGCGGTCTCGATAAAGCCCTTTGACAAGCGCCCGATCGAGGACGCGGCGAGACGGGCAAAGCTGGTCGTTTCGGTCGAGAACAACGTTTTAAGCGGCGGATTCGGCATGATACTCGAAGAATCCCTCGGCATGAGGGTGCTCAAGTTCGCCTATCCCGACGAGCCCATATGCCAGGGCAAGATAAGCGAGCTTGAGGACAAATACGGACTCTCGGCAAAAAAGATCGCCGAGAAAATAAAACAACACCTGAAAAGCGGAGCGGAAGTTAAAATATGAGCGAGAGACTTGACAACTATCTGGTAAACAACGGATATATAGAGACAAGAAGCAAGGCGCAGTCGGTCATAATGGCGGGCTGCGTGTATATAGACAGCCAAAAGGCAATGAAGGCGGGGCAGCAGATAAAGGGCGGCGAGAAGATCGAGATTCGCGACAATTCGCCGCGCTATGTCAGCCGCGGCGGCCTGAAGCTTGAAAAGGCGATGAAGGTCTTTCCCGTGAGCCTTGACAAAAAAATCTGCATGGACGTGGGCGCCTCGACGGGCGGCTTCACCGACTGTATGCTGAAAAACGGAGCCGCGCGGGTGTACGCGATCGACGTGGGCTACGGCCAGCTGGCGTGGCAGCTCAGGCAGGACGAGAGGGTCGTTAACCTTGAGCGCACCAATTTCAGGTACGTGACGGACGAGCAGGTGCCCGAGCCGATAGACTTTTTCTCGGTCGACGTGTCGTTCATATCGCTGGCGCTGATACTGCCGCCCGCGTTTAAGTTGCTCAAAGAGGGCGGCGAGGGCGTGTGCCTGATAAAGCCCCAGTTCGAGGCCGGGCGCGAAAAGGTGGGCAAAAAAGGCGTCGTGCGCGACAAAAGCGTGCATATCGAGGTGATCGAAAAGGCGCTGAACATCGCGGCCGAAAACGGGTTTGAGGTGCTCGGCCTCGACTATTCGCCGATAAAAGGCCCCGAGGGCAATATCGAGTACCTGATGCACATCAGAAAGCCCCGCCCCGGCGACCCGACACCCGACATAAACATAGACATACAAAAAACAGTAGAGGATTCGCATCGTAGGATCTAGGGAATAGGCTCTAGAGACTAGACCCACCTCCGTCAGGCTTACGCCTGACACCTCCTCCCGGGAGGAGGCAATTAAATAGGCGCCCCCCCTCGGGAGGATGCAGAAAATAGGCGCCCCCTCGGGGGAGCTGTCGGGCAAAGCCCGACTGAGGGGGGGAGCCCTAATCCCTAGTCCCTACGTTAAGGAGTGTAACAAATGAAAACCATCGCGCTGGTGCCAAATATTTTAAAAGACAAAAACTGCAGAGAGACGATCAATCTCATAAAATACCTGAAAAAATTCGACTGCGAACTGCTGATCGAAAACGACTTCGCGCCCTATCTTGAGGCGTTCTGCAAAAGCGAGGGCGTCCGCGCCGCGTTCACCGACCGCGAATCGGTGTTCTCGGGCGCGGAGCTTCTGATCGCTCTGGGCGGCGACGGCACGATCATTGAGGCCGCGGTGGACGCCGCGGCTTACGAGCTGCCCATCGTGGGCGTCAACATGGGCCACCTGGGATTTCTGGCGCGCATTGAGAAAGGCCGCTACGCTCCCCTTGACGATGTGCTGGCCGGGAAGTGCGGCGTTGACAACTGCATGATGCTGGATATCGAGATAATCGGCGCGGACGGCGAGGTGCTGGAACGGCAGAAAGCTCTCAACGACCTTATCATAAGCGGCGAGGACTACAAAATGGTGACGGTCGAGGTCAAGGTCGACGGCACGGAAATGAGCGAGTACGCCGCGGACGGCATAATCGTCGCCACCGCTGTGGGCTCGACGGCTTATTCCCTGTCGGCGGGCGGCGCGGTCATGCACCCCGAGGTCGACGGAATGATAATAACCCCCATCTGTCCCCACACGCTCAAGGCGCGCTCGGCGGTGATCCCGGCGGACCGGGTGATAGAGATAACCCACCGCGAGCCATACAGATGCGCCGCCGTGGTCCGCGCCGACGGAAAGATGATATACAAGCTGCGCGGCAACAGCGAGCGCGTGAGGATAAAAAAATCGAAATACAGCACCGCTCTGGTGAAGCTCAACGACACGACATTCTTCGACGTGCTGAGAGACAAGCTTTCGGACTGAGCGGAACTCTTAAATTGAGGTGAGAACATGCTGACTGAACTTGAGATAAAAAACGTGGCGATAATCGAGCGGGTGAATATAGAATTCGGCCCGGGCTTTAACGTTATGACAGGCGAGACCGGAAAGTCTATCCTGATCGACTCGATAAACATGGCGCTGGGCGGCAGGACGGCCAAGGACCTGATCCGCAGCGGCGCGGATCACGCGTTCGCCCAGGCGGTGTTTGAGGTGAGCGGCGAGGCCGAGGAAAGGCTGGCCGAGCTTGAGATCGAGTCCGAGGACGGGCTGATCATCCTGTCGCGCAAGATCACCGCGGCCGGAAAAAGCACCTGCCGCGTCAACGGGCGCGTCATACCGCTGTCGGTGGCGCGGGAGATCGGCGAGCTGCTGCTCACTATCCACGGCCAGCTTGACAATCAGGCGCTGCTGGTGCCGTCGAGGCACCGCGGATTCGTGGACGAGTTCGCGGACAACGCCGCTGAGCGAGAGGCCTACGCCGAAAAATTCATCAAATACACCGACCTGACCGCGGAATACGACGAGCTGACCCAAGCCGAGACCGACAAGGAGCACCGCGTCGAAATGCTGAAATTCCGCGTGAGCGAGATCGAGGCGGCGGCTCTCAGGCCCGATGAGGAGGACGAGCTGACCGCCCGGTTCGAGTTCCTTGAAAACGCGGAAAAGATACTAAACGGCGTGTACGAGGCGTATAGCAGCCTTTACGGTGACGAGAACACGTCCTCGGCCTACGATATGCTGATCGACGCGGGCAGGGCCCTTGAGGACGCGGCCGAGCATGACGAGCGTTTGAGAGAATACAGCGAGACCGTAAGCTCCGCGGTGGCGGACATTGACGACGTGACGCGGGAGCTTAAATCGTATATAGACCACGCGGAATTCGAGCCCGGCGAGATCGACGCGGTGCAGGAGCGCCTGGCGCTGATCTCCGACATGAAGCGCAAATTCGGATGCGCCGACGTGTCCGAGATAATCGCCTACGGCGAGAGCTGCAAAAAGGAGCTTGAGACTATCGAAAATCTCGAAAGCCGCCTTGAGGAAATGCGGGCCCGAATCGAGACCGCCAAAGAAGAGACCGAGCGCGCGGCCGATATCCTGACCGCGAGCAGACGCGAGGCGTCGGCGCGGCTTTCGCAGATGATAATGAAGGAGCTGTCGGAGCTTGACATGGGCCGCGTAGTGTTCGCGGTGGACATAAAGCCCTCCGACTTCACGATAAACGGCGGCGACAGCATCGAGTTCCTGATCTCCACCAACCCCGGCGAGGACTTAAAGCCCCTGAGCAGGATCGCCTCCGGAGGCGAGATGTCGCGCATAATGCTGGCGATAAAATCCGTGCTGTCAAAGGGAGACATTGTGGACACGCTGATATTCGACGAGATAGACACCGGAGTCAGCGGCAGAGCCGCCCAGCGCATATCCGAGAAGATCTGCAAGATCTCGCGCGAGAAGCAGGTGCTGTGCATAACCCACCTGGCGCAGATCGCCTCGATGGGCGACAGCCACTATCTTATAGAAAAGAGCAGCAGCGACAGCGAGACCACCACCAAGGTGCGCCTGCTGGACGAGAGCGAGCGCGGGGACGAGCTGAGCCGCATAATCGGCGGCGTCTCGGTTACCGACACCACAAGGCGCGCCGCCGCCGAAATGCTCGCCCAGGCCGAGAATTTGAAACGCACGATGGAATAAAAATATGCCGTTTAAAAAGTTCCCCCTTGACAAAAGGGGGAACGGATGCTATAATAAAATTAACGGCACCGCATTTGCGGCACAGCCTAATATGGTTTAATAGATATAACCGTCTCAGGTCTGAATTTCGAGACGGTTATATTGCTGTCTTTGCGAAGATTGCAAAGAAAATATGTATAAGAAATACTATAAAAAGTATCCTAAACGCATATTTCATCATGCAACGCCTCCTTAATTTCACATAAGCATTCACCTATGTGGGAGGCTGTACCGCTCTACTTTGCCGCTTTTTTATTTAGCATTGTTATTATACCATGATTCAAAATAATTTTCAAATTAAGAATATGTTACAAAGCCCGTTTGCCCACAAGCGGGCCAAATTAACAAGCCTGCCGCGAAAAGCGGCAGGCTGTTGTTTTATTTTTTGTTTTGTTCAAGAACGGCCAGAACCTCGCTCTCGGTAACGCATTTCATTACTTTCTCGGCCACCTTGTCGGCCTCGGCCTTTGTCCACTTGCGTATCTCGGCCCTTGTGGCAAGAACCGCCGTGGGGCTGACGCTGTACTCGCTGAGCCCGAACGATATCAGCAGCGGTATCAGGCGCGGATCGGCCGCGGCCTCGCCGCACATTCCGACAGGGATGCCCTTTTTGTTTCCGCATTCGATTATCCGCTTTATCGAGCGCAGCACCGCGGGCTGAAAAGCCGAGTAAAGATACGCGACATTGGCGTTGCCGCGGTCGGCGCACATGGTGTAGCCCGTCAGGTCGTTGGTTCCGATGCTGAAGAAGTCGGCCTCCTCGGCCAGCAGATCGGCTATCGCCGCGGCCGCCGGGGTCTCGACCATAACGCCGACCTCGATATCCTTGTCGTAGGATACGCCCTCGCGGTCTAGCTCGCTCATCAGGTCTTTTATGATCGCCTTAACTCCGCGCACTTCCTCAACGCAGGTCACCAGCGGCACCATTATCTTGATATTTCCGAAAGCCGACGCGCGCAGCAGCGCCCGCAGCTGGTCGCGGTAGAGCTCCTTGTTTTTGAGGCAGTATCTCACCGCGCGGAACCCCATGAACGGGTTTTCCTCTTTTTCAAGGCCAAGGTAGGGTATATCCTTGTCGCCGCCCACGTCGAGGGTACGGATTATGACGGGCCTGTTTTTGAGCGTCATGGCCGCCTTTTTATAGGCCTCGAACTGCTCGGCCTCGTCGGGATTTTGCTTTGAGTCCATGTACAGAAACTCGGTTCTGAACAGGCCGACGCCCTCGCCGTCCTTTTCTATCACCGCGGCGTAGTCGTCGGGCTTGCCTATGTTGCACACCAGCTCGACCTTGTCGCCGTCGGCGGTCATTGTGGGCTCGCCTATCAGCTTTTCAAGCTCCTTTTTGCGTTTTGCGTAGTCCGCCTTTTGCTCGGCGTATTCGGTCTGCTGCTCGGCGGTCGGGTCCTCGATGACCTCGCCGCGTATGCCGTCGACTATAAGCTGAGCGCCGTTTTTTATCTTTTGGGTCACGCCCTCGACGCTGAGCACGGCGGGTATCTCCAGAGCCCTCGCCAGTATCGCCGAGTGGGAGGTCCTGCCTCCCACCTCGGTCACGATGCCCTCGATGTTGTCCTTGTTGATGCCCGCGGTCATTGACGGCGTGAGGTCGCTGACAACGATCACGCTGCCCTTTGGGAGCGACGCGATATCGACATCCTCGACCCCCTGAAGCGTCTTGATTATTCCGGTCTTGACGTCTCTCAGGTCGGCAGCGCGCTGCATGGTAAGCTCGTCGCCCGTGGCCTCGAACATGGCCGCGAACGTCTCAAACACCTGCTCGGCCGCCGCCTCGGAGGTGAGACCCTGCGCGATGATACCGCGGACCTCGTCGGTCATGGCGGGGTCGCTGAGCATAAGCGAGTGGCCCATGAGTATCTCGGCCTCTTTTTCGCCCACGCTCTTCCGCATGTCCTCGGCCATCGCGTTGGTCTTTTCTATAAGCGCCTCGACCGCCGCGTCGAACCTCTTTGTCTCGTCCTCCGCGGTCAGCGCGGAGCTTTGCTCATAGCTTATCTTCGGCTCGGTTATCAGCGCCGCGCGGCCTATGCCTATGCCGTCGGAGCCCGCGATACCCCTAAAAATTTTTTCGCTTTCCATGTGTCCTACTCCGCTGTGCTTACTATCTCTATCGCCTTGTCGAGGGCGGCCTGCTCGTCGGCGCCGTCGCACTCGATCTCAATCTCGCTGCCGCACTTGATTCCCGCGGCCAGCACATTCATTATGCTCTTACCGTTAAAGTCCTTGCCGCCGAACTTGATGTTCACGCTCGACGCGAAGGGCGCCATAGCCTTTGTGAATTCGCCCGCCGGACGCATGTGCAGACCCTCGGGATTTGTTACCGTAACTTTTTTTGATACCATAATTTTTTCTCTCCTTTATAATTATTTTGTATGTTGTTTTTCTCTTATTTCTTAAGTCCCGCCTTTTCGCCCAGAGGCTTTTTGAGCAGCGCAAGCATCAGCGCGCCCACAACCGAGCCGACAACCAGAGCGATAAGGTAACCGAGAACGTTGCCCACAACAGGGAACACGAATATTCCGCCGTGAGGCGCCATCAGCGTGCAGCCGAACGCCATCGAAAGCGCTCCCGATACCGCGCTGCCAACGATGCACGAGGGGATAACGCGCAGAGGATCGGACGCCGCGTAGGGTATGGCGCCCTCGCTGATGAAGCACAGACCCATTATGTAGTTGACAACGCCGGACTTTCTCTCGCTGGGCGTGAACCTGTTCTTAAAGAACGTGGTGCACAGAGCGATAGCCAGCGGAGGAACCATTCCTCCCACCATAACGGCCGCCATTATGTCGTAGTTGCCCTCGGCGATGGCCGCGGTGCCGAACACGTAAGCCGCCTTGTTGAACGGGCCGCCCATGTCGATCGACATCATGCCGCCCAGAACTATGCCCAGGAGTATCTTGCTGGCGCCGCTCATAGCCTTAAGGCCGTTGTTGAGCGCCGTGTTGAGCGCGCCGATGATCGGGTTGAACAGGAACATAACCAGTCCCATAAGCAGTATGCCGACCAGAGGATAGATAAGCACGGGCTTGATTCCCTCAAGGGCGTCGGGCAGCTTTGAGCATGCCTTCTCAAGACCCAGCGTGATATATCCGCCGACGAAGCCGGCAAACAGAGCGCCTAAAAATCCTGCCGATACAACATTGACGTCGGGATTTACAAGAGACGCGAAAGTGGTTCCGGCCACCGCCATGGCACCGCCCACAAAGCCGACCGCCAGGCCGGGTCTGTCGGCTATGCTCATCGCGATAAAGCCCGCCAGAATGGGGAGCATGAATCCGAACGCCGTGTCGCCTATTGTCTTGAAGAACGCCGCGAAGGGCGTGTTGGTGCCGAAGCCCGCGGGGTTGATCTCATAGTCGTCAAACAAAAACGCCAGCGCGATGAGTATACCGCCGCCCACAACGAACGGGAGCATGTGTGAAACGCCGTTCATCAGGTGCTTATAGATCGAGTGGCCTATGCCATCTCCGCCCTCGGACTCGGTATCGGCCGCCTTGCCGCCGCCCTTGTGGGAGTATACGCCGGCCGCGCCGCTGACGATCTTTTCGATAAGCTCGCCGGGCTTGTGGATTCCGTCCGAAACCTTGGTCTGGACCATTCTCTTGCTGTCGAATCTCGCCATCTCAACGTTTTTGTCGGCCGCGATTATAACACCGTCGGCCTCGGCGATCTCTTTGGCGGTGAGCACGTTTTTGGCTCCGCCGCTGCCGTTGGTCTCGACCTTGATCTCATAGCCCAGCTCGGCCGCCTTCTGCTCCAGAGCCTCCGCCGCCATGAATGTGTGGGCTATGCCCGTGGGGCAGGCGGTCACCGCTACCAGCTTTACCTTTTTCGCGGGCTGCGGCGCGGGCTGCGGCTCAGGCGCGGGCTCCGCCGCGGCGTCCTCGGCTCCGTACTTTTCAATTTCTTTTTCATCGATGTACTTCAAAAACTCTTTTACGCTCTTTGCCTCCAGCAGCTTTTTGCGGAACGCCTCATCCATCAGCATGACCGTCAGTCTGGACAGCACCTCAAGGTGCATGTCGCCGCCCTGCTTGGGCGCCGCGATCATAAAGATAAGGTTCGAGGGCGCGCCGTCCATCGCGTCAAGGTCAATGCCGGACGGCACGGTAGCCGCCGCCAGACCGGGCTTCGCGACCGCCTCGCTCTTGGCATGGGGGATAGCCACTCCGTCGCCGATCGCGGTCGGGCCTTCCTCTTCGCGCTTCGCGATATCCTTTTTGAACTGTTCCTTGTCGGAAACGTTGCCCGCTCCGCAGTGCAAGTCGATCAGTTTGTCATAAAGCTCCTGCTTGGACGACGGACTCATGTTCAGCGCTATCGCGTTCTCTTTTAACAAATCGATAACCTTCACAATTACCACTCCTTTTTTATTTTAAAATTTTATTGTCGCCTTATAATGTGTTATACAGCCGCTCGACCAGCTCTTTTTCGGCCAGACCCGCTGAGAAGGCCGTCGCGCTGCCGCAGGCCGTTCCCAGTTTCACCGCCTCTTGGTAGCTGCCCGTCTCGGTATAGCCCAGCACGAATCCCGCCACCATCGAGTCGCCCGCGCCCACCGAATTTACGACCTTGCCGCTCGGAACTCCCATGCGCACGATCTCGCCGTTCTCGGCGATCAGCACCGCTCCGTCGCCCGCCATCGACACGAGCACGTTCCTGGCGCCCATTTCGCGCAGCTTCTGGGCGTGCTCCACGATCTCGTTTCGGGTCGTGAGCTTTTTGCCGAACATCTCGCCCAGCTCGTAGTTGTTGGGCTTTATCAAAAACGGCTTATAGCTCAGCACGTTGAGCAAAAGGTCGCGCGTGGCGTCGACCACTATGTTTATTCCGCGGCCGTTTAACCGCTCCATTATCCTCTCGTATATGTCGTCGGGGATCGACGCGGGAATACTGCCGGCCAGGATCAGGAAGTCGCCTTCCTTGAGCCTGTCGAGCTTTTTAAACAGCTCGTCGATCGCCTCCTCCGGGATATCGGGGCCGCGGCCGTTGATGTCGGTCTCGACTCTCGCCTTGATCTTTACATTCACTCGGGTGAAGCCCTGCTGCAGAGATATAAAATCCGTTATGATACCCGAATTTTTGAGGTTCGCCTCAAGCGCCTTTCCCGTGAAACCCGCGATGAACCCGAGGGCGACACTGTTCTCGCCCAAATTTTTCAGCACTGTCGAAACATTTATTCCCTTGCCGCCGTAGAACACTTCCTCGCTGTCGGCGCGGTTGACCTCGCCGAAGTTCAACGCGTTGAGGTGCATCACGTAGTCGATCGCCGGGTTGAATGTAACTGTGTAAATCATACTTCCGCCTCCCTTATAATTGTATGCTTTCTGAATTTATTATTTGCGGGCTCGTCGGTAATAATTATTCCCTCGCTCAGATCGCCGAAGGTCACCGAGCAGGTCAGGTCAAATTTGCTGTGGTCGGCGAGAACGTAGTTCCTGCGTCCCCGTTTCATAGCCTCGGCCTTGACGGCCGCCTCCTCCGCGTCTGGCGTCGTGTAGCCGCTCTCGACCGATATGCCGTTGGTTCCGATAAACGTCTTGGTAAAATTGTATTTCCGAAGATTGGCGACGGTCTCGGTCCCCACCACGGCCTCGGTGGTGAGCTTTATCTGGCCGCCCATGATGTAGGCCTGAAAGCCCTTCTGTATCAGCTTTTTGGCGTGGACGATCCCGTTTGTGACAAACGTTGCGCGCAGGCCCTCGTTTAAATGGTCTATCATCGCCGAGGTGGTTGTTCCCGCGTCGATAAACACAAAATCGTCGTTGCCGATCAGCGCGGCCGCCGCCCTGCCTATCCTTTGTTTTTCCGCTGTGTTCATGGTCGATTTTGTAAGCACGTCGTTCTCAAACACCGTGTGCCGCCGCTTTATCGCCGTGGCTCCGCCGTGGACCTTTCGAAGCCGACCCATGCGGTCGAGAGCCGTCAGATCGCGGCGCACCGTGGATTCCGAGGTGTCGAGCATGTCGGCGAGATCGCTGACCGCCGCGGTGTTGCGCTCGGACAAATAATTGATTATCATATCATGTCTTTCCTGAGTTAACATATTGCCTCCCGAAAATTCATTTGCTTTACCGAAAAATTTTGTTAAATATATCCTGTGTTTAAATCAATAATATCATCATTTTCAGTCATTGTCAACCATTATTTTTCAAAAATTAACGTTTTTGAGCAATAACAATCAATTTTGTTTATTATATATAAATACCACTGCTCGTTTTTGGCTATTTGTGCCAATTAAAAAGCCGCCAAACAGCGGCCATAAGATAATATCATTGAATTACAAAACCTGCCAAACAGGATAAATAATATAGACTTATCTATTTATGATTTTGTGTAACCAATTTTTAACTTGAAAAAATTGTTGTATTGTGGTATTATATATACGGCAGTAAAACTGCAAGTGCGAAATATTCCGCGCGGAGAAACATTTAAGTATAAATAAAATATGCCTATCTAAAAGGCAGAGCAAAAACGTAAGGACGGTTGGCCGCTTCATTCCTTTCTAAACACTTAACATTGTGTTTAAGACGTAGTGAAAGGAGTGATGCGTATGAAAAATTTGTTTTTCAAAACAATAATTGCATTGCTTGTAATAATCGTATTGTTTGCGATTTTTGCACAGCCGGTGCAATAAAAATTGACAACCGCCCAAGTTTAGTCGGCTGAGGCGGTTGCCATAAATATACCGTTTGAAGCGGCCAAACCGTTTTTACGCTCTGCCGTTTCTCTTTCTATAATCATTATATATTATAATTATGCTTTTGTCAAGGGCTTTTACAAAACAAAAAAGCGGAGCCGAGGCCCCGCCATACTAAACTGTGGCCATTTTATTCAAATTATTCAAACAGATCATTGATATCCACATTCAGAAGCTTGGCGATGACAAATATCTCCATATCGGTGGCGCGGCGGAACTGCCCCTCAAGCTTTGAATAGCTCGTGGGGTTCATGTCGATGCCCGCGGTTTGGATACGCGCGATGTGAAGCGGAGCGAAAGCTCCGCTTTTTTTATTTTGCCGGAATTTGTCGGCAAAAAGTTTTCGGGAAATAAAGGCGGAAATAAATTTATGTATAAAAAGACAAGGGGAAAACCAACCGAACCGACTAACGCAAAGGAGGAAAACATATGAACTGTGAAATTGAGCAGGTGGGCGGCGCGCTGGTGGTGAAGCTTAAAGGCGAGATAGACCAGCACTGCGCCGAGGAGCTGCGCGGCGACATAGACAGACAGCTGGACATCAAACATTCCGCGTCGCTGATCATCGACCTGGGCGGCGTGGATTTTATGGACAGCTCGGGTCTGGGCCTTATCATGGGCAGGTACAGAAAAATGCAGGCGAGAGGCGGCAAAATACTTCTGGCGCGCCCGACTCCCGCCGTGGACAAGCTGCTGGAGCTGTCGGGCATCAACAAGCTTGTCGGCAGAGAGCGGACAAAATAAAAAAGGAGCGAAAACTATGCGAAACTATATGAAACTTGAAATTCCGTCAAAGAGCCTCAACGAGGCCTTCGCGCGTGCGGCGGTGGGCGCTTTCGCCGCCCAGGCCGACCCGACGGTCGAGGAGCTGGCGGACATAAAGACCTCGGTCTCCGAGGCGGTGACAAACTCGATAATCCACGGCTACAGAGACACGGCGGGCGTTATATACATCGAGTGCGAGGCGCGGCTCGGAAAGACCTGCGTGATCGAGATAACCGTGCGCGACGAGGGCGTTGGGATACCAGACGTGGAGCGCGCCATGGAGCCGCTTTTCACCACCGCGCCCGACGAGGAGCGCAGCGGCATGGGCTTCACCGTGATGGAAAGCTTTATGGACACCCTCGATGTCACATCCGAAAAAGGCAAAGGCACCACAGTAAAAATGAGCAAAAAAATCAACGCGAGAGCCATCGACGAATGAGTTCAGATTCTTATCGCGAAAATAATGACGCGCTGCTGCTCAGGATAAAGCTGGGCGACGAAAAGGCCCGCGCCGAGCTGATAGAGAGCAATATGGGGCTTGTGCGCTCGGTGGCGAAGCGCTTTCTGGGCAGGGGCCACGAGGCCGACGACCTTTTTCAGATCGGCTGCATAGGGCTCATCAAAGCCGCCGACAGATTTGACCTGAGCGTGGGCACGGCGTTCTCGACCTACGCGGTGCCGATGATAATCGGCGAGATCAAGCGCTTTATAAGAGACGACGGCATAATCAAAGTCAGCCGCGCCTACAAAAACATCGCCTACAAGGCGGCGACCGTCAAGGAGCGTCTGGCCGCCGAGACAAAGTGCGAGCCCACTCTGAGCGAGATCGCCGCGGAGCTTGACATAACGCCGCAGGAGCTGTCCACCGCGCTTGAGGCGTCGCGCCGCCCCGACTCGCTGTACGCGGCATTTGACGACGGAAAGTCCGAGAGCCGCCCTGCGGTGGAAAAAATCAGCGACAGCGAAAACTACGAGCAAAAAATCGAGAACAGAATAATGCTCGACCAGGCGCTTAAAAACATGGACGATCGCGAGCGCCTGATAATTTTCATGCGCTATTTCAGGCGCAGGACCCAGACCGAGATCGCCGAGATGCTGGGCATATCCCAGGTGCAGGTGTCGCGCCTTGAGAAAAAGGTGCTGCTTAAAATGCGCAAAGAGCTGACGGGCTGAATAATAATCACATATCCGGCAAATAATAGTCATAAAATCAAGCAAAATTACGCAAGGAGGACATTATGCCGGAAAACAAAAACAAAGACTATTTAAATTATATCGACAAAACAGCCCCCAAAAGTCCGATGCTCAAAAACGTGCTGCTGGCGTTTCTGATCGGCGGCCTTATCTGCGTCGTCGGCCAGCTTATCGGCGACTTCTATCAAAAAATATGCGGTCTTGACACCGACAGCATGCGCACCGCGGTCAGCGTTACCATGGTGTTCCTGGGCGCGCTGCTGACGGGTCTTGACCTATACCCAAAAATCGCCAAACACGCGGGCGCGGGAACCATCGTGCCGATAACGGGATTCGCCAACTCGATAACCTCGCCCGCCATGGAGTTCAAGCGCGAGGGACTCGTGCTCGGCATGTCCGCAAAAATGTTCGTGGTGGCGGGGCCTGTGCTGGTGTACGGCATTTCCTCGTCGGTTGTTGTGGGGATAATCTACTTTTTATACAAAGTCCTGATAGGAGGTTAAGCTATGGCGACGCGTCTCGGAAAACAAACAATAGCGCTCAGTAAAAGCGTTTCGATAATAAACACCGCCACGGTGGTCGGCACCAAAGAGAGCGAGGGCCCGCTCTCGCCATTTTTCGACGTGAAAATGAAAGACGCCGAGTGGGGCGAGGAAACCTGGGAGAAAACCGAAAGCAAAATGCAGAAGGAGGCCGCCAAGCTGGCGATCCAAAAATCGGGGAAAACCGCGGACGATATCGACTGCGCCTTCGCGGGCGATCTGCTGAACCAATGCATAAGTTCGGGCTTCAGCGCCCGCGAGCTGGGCATCCCGTACTACGGGCTGTACGGCGCGTGCTCGACTATGATCGAGGGCCTGAGCCTTGGCGCGCTCTCGATCGACGGCGGCGGAATGAACACCGCTCTGGCCGTGGCGTCCAGCCATTTCTGCACCGCCGAGCGGCAGTACCGCAATCCTCTGGAATACGGCGGTCAGCGGCCTCCCACCGCGCAATGGACGGTCACGGGCGCGGCCGCGGCGGTTCTCGAAAACGGCGGCAGCGGGCCCTACGTCACTCACGTGACAAGCGGCAAAGTGGTAGACTTCGGCGTGATCGACCAGAACAACATGGGCGGAGCCATGGCGCCCGCCGCGATCGACACGCTGTGCGCCCACTTTTCGGACACCGGCCGCTCGCCCGAGAGCTACGACCTGATCCTGACCGGGGACCTGGGAAGGATCGGCCGCGAGATCGTGATAAACATGATGACCGGCAACGGCTATAACATGAATGACAACTACGGCGACTCGGGCTGCATGATTTACGACATCGAAAAACAGGACGTCCACGCGGGCGGCAGCGGCTGCGGCTGCATCGCGGTGACGACCTGCGGATATATTTTCAGGCAGCTTAAGGACGGGAAGCTGAACAACGTGCTGATACTTGGCACGGGCGCGCTGCTGAGCCCCACCTCTTCGCTTCAGGGCGCGTCGGTGCCCGGCATCGCCCACGCGATCGCCTTATCAAACAAGCCGGGAGGTGAGGGATAATGCAGTATCTGAACGCGTTCTGGGTGGGCGGACTTATATGCGCCATAGCCCAGATACTGATCGACAAAACCAAACTGACCCCGGCGCGCATACTCGTGCTGTACGTGGTGATCGGCGCAGCATTGGGCGGCATAGGGATATACGACAAGATAGTTGACTACGCCGGAGCGGGCGCGACCGTGCCGCTTGTGGGCTTCGGCAACGTGCTGGCAAACGGCGTAAAAGAGGCAGTCGACTCGGAGGGCCTGCTCGGCGTGATCACGGGAGGAGCCTCGGCCGCCGCCGGAGGCATCTCCGCCGCCGTGTTCTTTGCCTTCCTGATCGCCCTGATCTTCAACCCCAAAGCAAAATAACCGGAAAAACGGGCGGCAATCTGCCGCCCTGCGGGACACCGAGGTCGTCGTCCCCTACGGCAATTGTTCGTATAACAGTCGTAGGGGCGGACGACCCCGGCCGCCCGGCTCCTCTTCTATAAAAATAAGTTGACAAATTTGCCGAAAGTGGTATAATAATATTTGTAGACGATTAATGTTCGAGTCAAATACTAACTCTCATTGCAAAACTCTAATTGAGCATAATTATACGAAAGGGATTTGAAATGTGATAATTCAGGCATATCACATGATACTCCTCACGCAATGACTCAGAAAAGGTTCAATTATAAAAAATAAGTAGAAGTGTATTATGCTGGTCTTAAAAAACATAAGAAAAACAAATACTATTATTGAAGCAAATTACTATTTGGAAGGAACGGATAAAGGATATATGAAAATCCGTTTGCCGGATGGTGTTGTTCTCGAACATCAAAAACCTAATGCAGTAGCATATGGAAGTTCACACGCACAAAAAGAGTTGTTAAGAATTTCTAAACTATCTGCTGTTCCAAACGAAAAAACTGTTATGTGGTATTAACATAACAATTTACAAGAGGATTATAGCACTTATGAAAATGAGGACTTTTATTATCAAAACCGAATACACGTCCCGATTTTCGGGGCTTTTTTCATGAAATAAAACAACGCAAGTGTAAGATTGAGACAATCCCAGATTTTGTGTAAAGTAAGTTGTCTAAACCTCCAAGATGGTATATAATAAAAATATCAAATTGG
>CANPWW010000058.1 GCA_947585115.1 uncultured Monoglobus sp. | reverse complement strand
GGAGGATTTAAAAAATGGCAGTAAAAATTCGTTTAAAGAGAATGGGCGCGAAGAAGAATCCGTTCTACCGCGTGGTAGTCGCGGACTCGAGGTTCCCCAGAGACGGCAGATTTATCGAGCAGGTGGGAACATACAACCCGATGGTTGAGCCCGCGGCGGTAGAGTTTGACGCGGAAAAGGTTCAGAAGTGGATCAAGAACGGCGCTCAGCCCACCGACACAGTTAAGAGATTGTTAAAGAAAAAGGGCATTATTGATTAGTTAAAGCTTACGGCAAAAAGGAGAATCAGTATGAAAGAATTGCTGACATTTATAGCCAAATCCATGGTGAGCGAGCCCGACGCGGTGGAGGTCGAGGTTGTCGAGAAAGAAAACCTGACCGTCCTCAAGC
This sequence comes from uncultured Monoglobus sp., assembly GCA_947585115.1. Lineage (GTDB taxonomy): Bacteria > Bacillota > Clostridia > Monoglobales > Monoglobaceae > Monoglobus. Next base: position 15,409 of record CANPWW010000058.1, on the reverse strand, counting down.
TGCATGTCGCGGAGAATGACATGGGCAAGGTCATCGGAAAACAGGGCAGGATCGCCAAGGCTATAAGAACCGTAATCAAAAGTGCCGGCAACCGCGTTAACAAGAAAGTGGTTGTTGACATTATTTAAACACGGCCGGGTTCAGATGTCCGCGCGCAGCGGATATCTGAACTTTTGATTTATCATCGGCTTATCTAAGGAGAATGTTATGAACGATATGCTTGAAATAGGCAAGCTTGTGAACACTCACGGAATACGCGGCGAGGTCAAGATACAGCCCTGGTGCGACGACCCGTATGTGTTTGACGAGATTGAGTATCTTATAATAGACGGCAAAGAGTACGAGATCGAGCGCAACAGGTACCACAAGACCTGTCAGATCGTCAAGCTCGCGGGCGTTGACGACATGAACGCGGCGGAACTTCTCAAAAACAAGATCGTGTATATCAACCGCGGGGACATGCCCCTGCCCGAGGGACGGTATTTTGTGGCGGATATTCTCGGCCTTGAGGTCCGCGAAGAAAACGGACGCGTCCTGGGCGAGGTCGGAGATGTGATAAAAACCGGCAGCAACGACGTGTATGTGCTTAAAAACACGTTTAACAAAAAGCAGATCTTGATCCCGGTGCTCGATAATGTTGTGCTCGAAACAAATATCGAGGGCGGATATATTGTCGTCCGCCTGATGAAAGGCTTGATCGACGAATGAGGTTTGATATACTGACTCTGTTCCCCGAAATGTTCGAGGCGGTGCTGGGCGGCAGCATAATCGGCAGAGCCGCGGCAAACGGGCTTATCGAGCTGAATTTTGTGCAGATACGCGACTTCGCGTTTAACAAGCACAGGCGTGTCGACCACTATCCCTACGGCGGCGGCCAGGGCATGATAATGCAGGCCGAGCCGATCTTTTTGGCGTACGAGAGCGTCGTAAACGGACTTGATCATAAGCCGTTCACGGTGTATATGTCGCCTCAGGGCAAAACCCTCAGGCAGGGCATGGCAAAGCGCATAGCGAAAAAATACGAGCATATCGTGATACTCTGCGGCCACTACGAGGGCGTGGACCAGCGTGTGCTTGACGAGATAATCGACGCCGAGATCTCGCTGGGCGACTTTGTGCTGACCGGCGGCGAGATCGCGGCTATGGCGCTTGTGGACTGCGTGGCGCGTCTACTGCCCGGAGTGCTCAAGTCGGAAGAGGCGTTCTCCGAGGAGTCGCATTACGGTGGACTGCTCGAGTTCCCGCAGTACACCCGGCCAGAGATCTGGCGCGGCAAGCGCGTGCCCGAGATCCTGCTCAGCGGTCACCACAAAAACATCGAGGCGTGGAAGCGCGAGCAGGCGATAAGGACCACCTTCAAAAAACGCCGAGGCATGCTGAGACGCGCGAACCTGACCGACGCCGAAAAGCAACTGGTGGAAAAACTGAAAAAAGAGTTACAAGTATGATAGTTTTAAATTGGCTTTATTAAATTAATAACATAATAATAAAGTTCTTGACAAATATACAATATTCATATATAATTATATATAGAAAGAGAAACGGCAGAGCGTAAAAACGGTTTGGCCGCTTCAGATTTGTTTAATAAACAACCGATCCTCCGAGGCTAAACTTTGGATCGGTTGTCTTTTATTGCACCACAGGTGCAAATGCTATAAGTATTATAGCTATAACAAGCAACATTACTGCTGCTTTTAAAGCCCAATGTTTCATAGGCATCGTCCTCCTTCGTGAGCTGAAACAATTGTGTTTCGCAAAGAAGAAGCGACCAACCGTCCTTACGTTTCTATGTCTGCCTTTTAAATTGACATATTTTATTTACATCAAAGTGTTTCTCCGCACGGAATATTCCGCACTTGCAGTTTTGCTGCCATAAATATAATACCACAATATCACATAGTTTTCAAATTAAGAATATGTTACAGGCCTGCAAGTCTATCTTTTATTTATAAGAACACTGAAAAATAAAATTTTAATAAATTTTCACAAAACAGTTGTTTTTTGTCTTTTAATGTGGTAAAATTATTACTATATAGCTATTATTATTTTGAAAAACAGGCGTTATTTTTGATGCCGTGAAAGGTGGTCCAGCGATTATGAAATGTGGAAAATGCGGCGCCGATATACCCGAAGGCGCTAAGACGTGCCCCGAATGCGGCGCGCCCGCGGTGAGCGCGGATGCGGCGGCGAAAAAATCGGGCGACGATTTTGATAAGGAATACTCAAAAATGTTCTCGGACAGCGCGCCCGAGGAGAATAAATATCAGATAGACGAGGAGCTTCGCAAAAAGCGCGAGGCCCGCTACGACGACAGCTTTGCCAATATGACCGACGACGAGAAGATCAAGGCCCTTGAGGCGGCTCGTCTCGCCAGAAAAGAGAAGCGCGAGCGCAAGCAGCAGAAAAAGGCAGAGGGCGGAATATTCTCGTCAATGAAATCGGGAAAACCGGGCAGATCCGAAAGCGCGGACAAGCGTAAACCCCGCGCCGAAAGAGGCGAAACCAAACGAGGTTCGGATGCCGCGAAATCCGCGGGAAGCGAAGGAGCGGCCAAAGCGCGCGAGGGCAGAGCGGCTAAGGGCCGCCGCAAAAAATTCAAACCGTCGCCAAAGGCCGGCCTGATCGCGGGCGGTATTTTGGCGGTCTTGGTTATCGCGGTGGTTATCGCGTCGGTGAACATGGCGACAAAAGTCACGGTCGAGATGCCCGAGACGCCGACGGTCTACGCCAAGGGCAACACTTTGTTTTCGGCGTACGACGGCAAGGAACTCGAGATAAGCGGCAATTTTGTTTCAAGCGAATATGTTGAGACGACCGAGCCCACGGCCACCCCGTCAAGAAGAAACGACGATGAGGACGAGGAAGCAACGCCAACGACCGAGCCGGTATTCGAGCCTCTGCGCGAGAAGGATATAGTGACATACACGGCCGACGGCATAGGCACATATTTTATAGATAACGCGGACTTTAACAACAGCAAGGGCACGCTTAACTACACCCAAAACGGAAAGAGAAAGAGCACGGTCAAGATAGCTGACGACGTGTATGCCAAAGTTCTTGTCTCGGACGACGGAACTGGCGTTATGTATCTGGTCGGCGCCGACAAGTTCGGAAACGGCGGAACCCTTTGGTTCTGGTCGTCGATCACGCAGACCGCGTCGGAGTTGGCGCCCGGAGTCCTGCCCGAGCACTTTGTGTTCGGACAGAACACAAACAGCCTGCTCTATATAAACGAGTATAACAGCGAGTACAACGTGGGTAATCTCCATATGGCGACGGTCGAAAAGGGCGTCGTTACGGGAACAAAGGCAGTTGATTCCGATGTTTATGACGTGTTCGGCACAAATCCGAGCGGCAAAGCCGTTGTATACGCCAAGAATTACAACACCGAAAATCAGTGCTTTGACTTGTACCTTGAAAAGGCCGACTCGGACGAGAAGGTCATGATAACGGGCGGCTCGAGGTGCGAGCCCATATTCTGCGCGGCGTCCGACGGAATGTACGCCGGCGGAACCTACGGCGAGGCCGAGGAATATTATCAGTCGCTCTACTACGTCAGCCTGGCGGGCGGCGAGAAGGAGAGGCTTTCAAACAGCCTGACCGAGCTTGTTTCGATGAGCTCCGACGAGCAGGCGGTCGTTTTCAGAAAAGCCAACGCGGAGGGCACGGCGTTTGATTATTATTACGCGAATCTCTCGGGCACCGAGGGTCAGATGCTGGCTCAGAACATCACCGTGCTTGACGACGAGGATCACAAGAGAGTGGTTCAGTTTGACATAAACGACGACTTTACAAAGGCCGCGTTTATTCAGGGCTACGACATAGCGAGAGAGTGCGGAGCGCTGTTCTCCGTCGCGATCACCAACGGAGTTGTGGGCAGCGACACCAAAATCAGCGACACGGCTCATTCCTGCGATATAACCCCCGACGGACAGGTCGTCAGATACGCCGACGGATATGACATCACATGGAACCTTGTGAACCTGAACGCGTGGAGCGGCGAAAAGATCACCGCTCTTGCCGACGAGGTCGGCGCGGGAGCGTTCACCTTTGACAAGAACGGAAATTATACGGTATACGCCAAGAATTACAGTCTTGAGACCAGAACCGGAGACGTGTACTGCGTGAGCAACAAGGGCAAGACCCGCGAGGTCGTTAAGGGAGTAAGCTCATACGGCCTCAAGAATAACGGCGACATAGTTTATTATAACAGCAACGGCGGAAATTTCTCATTTGAGCTGTTCCGCACGCGCGACGACGGCAAAAAAGCAAAGACGATCGACACGGACGTGACCGAAGTGGTTGTGTATTAAATAAGGCGGTTTATGGAAAAAGGCATAAATAAAAAAATCGGAATAATGGGCGGAACTTTTGATCCGCCCCATTTCGGACATTTTGTGATAGCCCAGGCGGCTTTTGAGCAGCTGGGTCTTGACAAGGTGGTTTTTATTCCCAACGGCAGGATCGTCTATAAAGACATGCGAGACGAGGCGCAGAGCCGCCACAGGTTTAATATGCTCAGAACCGTGATCGAAAGCAATCCGGATTTTGAATTGTCGGACATTGAGATCAGCCGCGCCGAAACAAGCTACACGGCGGACACCCTGACGCGGCTTAAAAGCGGAGAGTATAAGGACGCGGAGCTGTATTTCCTGGTGGGCGCCGACTCGCTTGACTATATGGAAAAGTGGTACAGACCCGACGTTATTTTCGATCTGTGCACGGTGGCCGCGGCGGAGCGGCCCGGCTTTGACAAAATCGATATCGACAAAAAGATCAGCGAACTGACCGAGGCTTTCGGCGCGAAGATCGAAAAAATCTCGATCCCGCTCATCGGAGTTTCGTCGACTATGCTGAGACAGAAGCTGGCGGCGGGGGAGTCGATCAGATATCTTACCCACGACAGCATAATTGAATATATAAAAAGACACGATCTTTACGGAGGTGGATAAAATGGCGGAAGAACTGAGCGCGATCGGTATTGACGACATTAAGGCGGAACTGAGAAAGATACTCAGCAAAAGGCGTTACGTGCACTCGCTCGGCGTTGCGGGCGAGGCGGAAAAGCTGGCGCGCAGGTACGGCGCCGATCCGGCCAAGGCATATCTGGCCGGGCTGGTCCACGACTGCGCCAAAGAATATCCGCCCGATGAAATGGAGACGATACTCAAAACCGAGTACGGCGTGGCGGTCGACTCCATGTCGAGGATCATGCCGAAGATACTTCACGGGCCTCTGGGCGCCTGCGACGCGCAGCGCAAGTTCGGGATATACGATCCCGATATTCTGGACGCGGTTAAGTACCACACCACCGGAAAGGGCGGCATGCGCCTCTTGACCAAGATAATTTACATAGCCGACTATATAGAGCCAAACCGCGATTTTGACGGGGTTGAAAAACTGCGCGAAATGGCGTACGACAATATAGACGAGGCGATCATCCACGGCATCGACGAGACGATAAAGGATCTTATACGGCGCGGTCTGGTTATCCACCCCGACACGATGCACGCCCGCAACGACCTGATTATGAAACGCGGATAAAACGACGCGCCAAGGAGACGGATTATGAGAAAAAAATCACCTTTTGTCAGAGTATTGTCGGCGGTTGTGCTGATCGCGTTTATCGTAATCGGTTTTTTTGCCGGACGGACGTTTATCGGAGACAACGCGCCGTCGCGCCTGACCGACGTTACCAATATCCTGGTGGCGGGCGTGGACGTGGACGGCTACAGGACCGATCTTATACTCATGGTCCAGGTGAACACGATCGACAACAAAGTGAGTATTCTGCAGATCCCCCGCGACACGAGGGTGAGCAACAACAGGAACGACAAAAAAATTAACTCGGCTTATTTTTCGGGTATCGACACGCTCAAAAAAGAGGTCAGGAGCGTGACCGGGCTTTATACTGATTTTTTTGCCACGATAACCTTTGACGCGTTCAAGGAAATCGTGGACGCGCTGGGCGGCGTGACGATAGACGTGCCGATCGACATGAACTACCACGACCCCGTGCAGGGCCTCACGATAGAGCTCAACGCCGGGCGGCAGCGGCTCAACGGCGAGAAGGCGATGATGTTCATGCGGTTCAGAAAGAACGACGACGGCACGGGTTACCCCATGGGCGACATAGACCGAAACAAGGCTCAGGCGGAGTTTTACTCGGCGGTCATGAAAAAGACCATGAGCCCGATCGGTGTGCTGAAGGCGCCGTTTTTATATGGCGCGGTTATGAAAAACACCACCACCGACCTCAACAACCGCGAGGTGCGGCAGCTGATGCTTCGGGTTTTTAAGATAGGCAGAAAGAATATCGGCATATACCAGCTTCCCGGAGATTCGGACTACCGCGGCGGAGTCTCGTATTTTATCTGCGATGAGGACGAGACCGAGGAGCTTATAGACGAAAATTTTAAGCATTAAAAAGCGCTTGCGCGAATACATAAAATTGAAAGGAGAAGGCTATGGCCAGCAAGAATGAAGTTGTAAACAAAATAGTAAAAATACTCGACGGCAAAAAGGGCCGCGACATCGAGGTTATCGACATATCTGCCCTCACCACCATGACCGAGTATTTTATAATTGTCACAGGCGGCTCCGACACCCAGGTCAAGGCGCTGTGCGACAATCTGGAGGAGGAGCTTGAAAAGGACGGCATAACCCCCACCAACAAGGAGGGTTACCGCACCTCTCAGTGGATCCTTCTGGGTTACGACGACGCGGTTGTGCATATTTTCAGAGAGGAAACAAGGGAGTTCTACGGCCTTGAGAGAATATGGAAAGACGGCGCGAAAGTTGACATCTCGGATTTAATTTCGTAAATTTATAAGAAAAGAGGATTTGATTTTGAAGTACGATTCTAAAACAATTGAGGAAAAATGGCAGAAGATCTGGCAGGAGACCGGAGAGTTTGACATCACCGAGGATACCGACAAACCCAAGTATTACGCGCTTGAGATGTTTCCCTATCCCTCGGGCAATCTGCACATGGGTCATGTGAGAAACTATTCCATAGGCGACGTTGTGGCCAGATACAAAAAAATGCAGGGCTATAACGTGCTGCACCCAATGGGCTGGGACAGCTTCGGACTGCCCGCCGAGAACGCGGCGATCAAGCACGGCGCGGACCCCGCGGACTGGACATGGTCGAACATAGACAACATGAGAAAGCAGCTCAAGCGTCTGGGCTTCAGCTACGACTGGGACCGCGAGGTTGCCACGGCCAAGCCCGACTACTACAAGTTCACCCAGTGGATGTTCGCGCAGCTTTACAAGCACGGTCTGGCGTACAAAAAGAAGTCGTACGTTAACTGGTGCCCGTCCTGCGCGACGGTGCTGGCGAACGAGCAGGTCGTAAACGGCAAGTGCGAGCGATGCAAGAGCGAGGTGGGCAAAAAGGATCTGGAGCAGTGGTTCTTTAAGATCACCGACTATGCCCAGAGACTGCTTGACGATATAGAAAAGCTGGGCGGCTGGCCCGACAAGGTCAAGTCCATGCAGACCAACTGGATAGGCCGCAGCGAGGGCGCCGAGGTGGATTTCAAAATAGACGGCAGCGACGAGACGCTGACGGTATACACCACAAGGCCCGACACGATATTCGGCGTGAGCTACATGGTTATCGCGCCCGAGCATCCGCTGGTCGAAAAGCTGATAGCCGGCAAAGAGACCGAGGCCGAGTGCCGCGCGTTTATAAAAAAAGTGCAGCACCAGAGCGAGATCATGCGCTCCGCTACCGACACCGAGAAGGAGGGCGTGTTCAGCGGAACGTATCTGATACACCCGTTCACGGGCGACAAGATCCCGCTGTATCTGGCGAACTACGTGCTGCTTGACTACGGCACGGGCATAGTTATGGGCGTTGCCGCTCACGACCAGCGCGATTTCGAGTTCGCCAAAAAGTATGATCTGCCGATAAGGATCGTGATTCAGCCCGAGGGTCAGAACATGAAGTCCGAGGATATGACCGAGGCGTTCGCGGCCGAGGGCATCATGGAAAATTCGGGCGAGTTTAACGGAATGAATAATAAAGACGCCATCAAGGCCATAACCAAACGCCTTGAGGAGCGCGGGATCGGACGCGGCAAGGTCAACTTCCGCTTGAGGGACTGGCTGATCTCCAGACAGCGTTACTGGGGCGCGCCGATACCGATCGTGTACTGCGACAAATGCGGCGAGGTTCTTGTGCCCGACGATCAGCTTCCGGTCATCCTGCCGCAGAACGTCAAGTTCACGGGTCAGGGCCAGTCGCCTCTCAGCGAGTGCGAGGAATTTGTTCACACCACCTGCCCCAAGTGTGGAGGTCCCGCCAAGCGCGAGACCGACACAATGGACACGTTCGTTTGCTCGTCGTGGTACTATCTGAGATACTGCGACCCGCACAATACCGAAATGCCCTTTGACAAGGCCAAGACCGACTACTGGATGAATGTGGACCAGTACATCGGCGGCGTTGAGCACGCCATACTGCATCTGCTCTACGCCAGGTTTTTCACAAAGGCGCTGCACGACTTCGGCTATGTGAGCTGCGACGAGCCCTTTGAGAACCTGCTGACGCAGGGCATGGTGCTCAAGGACGGAACCAAGATGTCAAAATCTCTGGGCAACGTTGTGAGCCCCGAGGAAATCGTGGATAAGTACGGCGCCGACACCGCTCGTCTGTTTATCATGTTCGCGGCTCCGCCCGAGCGCGACCTTGACTGGAACGACACCGCGGTCGAGGGCTCCTACAGATTTTTGAACCGCGTTTGGAGAGCGGTCGAGGATCTCAAGGACTGCGTGACCGACGAGAAGCCCGATGCCGAAAGCTTAACGGCCGACGAGAAAAAGTTGCGTCTGGCGGTCCACGGCGCGATCAAAAAGGTGACCGCCGACTGCGACAGATTCAGCTTCAACACGGCGATCAGCGCTATTATGGAGATGGTCAACGCGCTGTATTATTATAAAGAGCACACGCCGAAGGACGGCTTAAACAAGCCCGTTGTTTCCGAGGCGGTAACATCTCTTATCGTTATGCTTTCGCCCTTTGTGCCGCATATCGCGTGCGAGATGTGGGAGATGATCGGCAAGACCTCGAATCTGGCGGTCGAGAAATGGCCCGAGTATGACGAGAAGGCTCTCGTTGTTGACGAGATCGAGATCGTGCTGCAGATCAACGGCAAGATAAGAGACAAAATAATGATCAGCCCCGACCTGACCCGCGAGGAAATGACGGAGCTGGCAATGAGCAACGACCGTATCAAAGAACTGACCGAGGGCAAGCAGATCATAAAGTGCATCGCGGTGCCCAAAAAGCTGATAAACGTGGTTGTTAAATAAATATTGCGAGGAGAACAAGCGCCGGCGCCTTTTGCCGGCGTTTGCGTAAAGGGTTTATGAACAGATTCAGGAAAAGGAAAAAAAGAAGGCGGCGCAAAATTATAGTCATCCTGATCGTTGCCGCGCTGCTGGCAGCTTTTCTGGTACCGTATTGTCTGGAGCCGGGCATACCGGTCCTGATGTATCATTGTATTGCCGAGGAGCCGCGGACGGGAGACGAGAATCTCTACTGCCGCCCGGCGCAGCTCGAGGAGCAGTTTGACTATTTAAAGCAAAACGGGTACACCACGCTTTTCGCCGAGGAATACGAGAAGGCTTACGGTGCGCACAAGCCCGTGATCCTAACGTTTGACGACGGATACGAGGATTGCTACACCGAGCTTTACCCGCTGCTTAAAAAATATGATTTCAAGGCCACGATATTTATGGTGGGCGACTATATAGACAAAGACGGCTATCTTTCCTCCGAGCAGATAAGGGAGATGGCAAAGAGCGGATACGTGAGTGTTCAGAGCCACACCGCCCATCATGTGGATCTGGCGTCAATGAGCGGCGACGAGCTTGACGGCGAGTTCAGGGAATCCTGCGCCAATCTGGCAAAGGCGACGGGGAAAAACGTCACCGCGATCTCTTATCCCGGCGGATACTTTAACGATGAGGTGCTCAGGCAGACAAAGAGGTATTTTACATACGGCTACGCCATTGACACGAATAAATATTCAAAAAGCAACCACTATGAGATTTCAAGGGGCGGCGTTTTCCGCAACACGACCCTTGAGGCCTACAAGCGCGCCATTGAGACCTATTCCCAAAGCCGCATAGTGCGAGATTGGCTGAAGATTTATTATAAGATATTTGATTAGATAAAAAAACGGGCGGATAATATCCGCCCCTACAAGTGTCTGAAATATATCGGATTGCCGCGAACGCAGGGTCAGGCTCGCCCCTTGGGGAGAGCTGTCTGCGGCTTGTCCGCAGACTGAGAGGGGTTTGTTTTCCGAATCACATGGGAAACCCCTCTCCGTCGCCTTGGCGCCACCTCTCCCCAAGGGGCGAGGCAAACAGATTTAAATTGCTTAAAAGCGCCTCCGCCGAGGCGGAAGCGCTTTTAATACAGGCCGTTTGAGGGGCACATATTTGTTTGGTAATTGTTTTGTAAAGGAGAAAGTGTATAATAATACATTTGTCGGCTCTGTTTAGCGGTATACAGAACCTCTCTAAAAACCCCAAACGGCCAAAACAAAAGGCGCTCACCAATAAAGGTGAGCGCCTTTGCTCATGAAAATATTATACAACCTTTAAAACGATTTGTCAACCTAATTCAATCGAATATTTAACAAATATTTTGTGCCCGAGCGGTTTTTATTCGTCAAATTTCCGATTTTGTCGTTATTGCTTACGCGGACATCCGCTCGAATTTTTGCTTTACGCCGTCGATCTTCGACTGCTCGGCCTGCTCGGAGGGGTACCAGCCCTTTTCGGCCATTCTTTTGTAGATGGTGTCCTGAGTCGCCAGCGAGCTGTTGAGCGCGGTGCAGAAAGCCTTGTGCACGTCCTCGGTGGAGGACTCGATCGTTCCGTGCATAAACAGGTCGCACACGCCCTTTTCAAGCTGCAAAATGTTTTCCATCAGGTCTTTGTCGGTCATGTTGTTTTGTGTAGATTCGCTCATAAAATTCACTCCTTTTTAAAATTTCTCTCATCAGCCCAGAAGTCCGTAAAAGTTTTGAAAAGTCTCTCTGTGTTGGTCCACCAGTTTGTTTACGTAGCTTTTAAGCTCAGGATCGCTGATCTGTCCCGCCAGCGCGCGGCAGTTGGTCTCGAAAAATTTTTCGTGGCCGAGCGCGTCCTCAACGTAAAGCAGTTCTTTCGTCGTCATATTATCACCTCCGAATACAGTTTTTCCCAAACGATAAAAAATATCCCGCAAATTTAAAAATAGTTTACGTTTATGTGACAAATCAATTAACATCTTTACAAATTTAATCTCATAATATATAATGTTTGTGTCAAAATACGGTTAGTAAATACCGACAGGGAGAGGATATATATGCGTTGTATGTATTGCGGCTCGCGTGACAGCAAGGTCGTGGATTCGCGCTCGACCGACGACGGCACTGCCATAAGACGCAGACGCGAGTGCTTAAACTGCGGCAAGCGTTTCACCACATACGAGAAGGTGGAAAGTGTTCCGATAATCGTTGTGAAGAAAGACAAATCAAGACAGAGCTTTGACAGAGACAAATTGGAGCGCGGTATCCTGAGCGCGTGCGCCAGCCGCCCCGTGCCGATGCAGACCGTCGACGCCATGGTGAGCGAGATCGAGAGCAGGCTCCATAACTCGCTTCAGCGCGAGGTGTCGAGCGAAAAGATAGGCGAGATGGTTATGGAAATGCTGCGCGATATCGACGAGGTGGCGTATGTGCGCTTCGCCTCGGTTTACAAACAGTTCAAGGACATAGAAACGTTCCAGGAGGAGCTGAAAAAACTGACAGAAAAGCGCGGATAAAAAGGATTTTTTCAAAAAATTCCTTTAAAAACCCTTGACAAATCAGGGGTTTTGTGGTATCATAAATATGTTGTATGTAGAATATCGGCTAAAGAGTGAGGGAGACCTCACTCTTTAGTATTGAAAGGTTGGTATTATGCAGCTGAGCAAAACCGAAAAAATCGTATATGAACTGGCGCTGGGGCCCGCCGCGGACAGCGGTCTTGAGGTCTACGATGTGGAGTTCGCCAAGGAGGGCGGAGCCCGCTTTTTGAGAATATTTCTGGATAAGCCGGGCGGAATAAGCATCGACGAGTGCGAGGATTATTCGCGGAGGATCGGCGAGATCCTCGACAAGCGCGACCCGATACCGCAGAATTATTATCTCGAGGTGTCGTCTCCGGGAATAGAGCGGAGACTGCGCCACAGGGAGCATTTTGAAAAGGCGGTCGGCGAGATGATCGACATTCATTTGTACAAGGCGATAAACGGGAGCAAGCTGCTTACCGGAACGCTGGTTTCGATAGATGATGAAAATAATTTAACCGTTGACACAGGCGGTGAGAAAATAACGATACCGAAAGCGGACGCGGCGAGAGCCAATATTCATTTTGATTTTTAGGCGTCTTTGCCGCCCGCGCAAAACTAAATAAAGAGAGGATGTTTCAGAAAAATGAGTTCAGAGCTTTTTAACTTATTGGATGAGATCGAGGAGGAAAAAGGCATAAGCAAGGACATTGTGCTTGACGCGCTGTCCAGCGCGCTGATCTCCGCCTACAAAAAGAATTTCGGAGCGGTCTCGGATATAAACGTGAAGTATTCCGAGGACGGCGACATAAAGATCTACGCGAGAAAAAATGTCGTTGAGGAAGTGGAAGACAGAGAGACCGAGATATCGGTGCTGGACGCCCGCGACATAAAGCCCGAGTACGAGGTGGGCGACGTTGTGGAGTTCGAGGTGACTCCCTCGTCGTTCGGCAGGATAGCGGCTCAGACCGCGCGGCAGGTGGTTTTCCAGAGGATCCGCGAGGCCGAGAGAGAAAAGATGGTCGACGAGTACAGCGGACGCGAGAACAACATCGCCAACGCTATCGTCAGAAAGATCGACCGCAGAAACGTTATGCTGGATATCGACGGCACCGAGTCGGTGCTGATGACAAACGAGCAGGTAAAGCACGACAATTACAAGGTCGGCGAGCGCTACAAGGTGTTTGTTGTGGAGATAGCCGACAGCGTGAAGGGCGCTCATCTGGTCGTTTCGCGCTCCCACCCCGGACTGGTAAGGTGCCTTTTTGAGCTTGAGGTCCCGGAGATAGCCCAGGGCATTATCGAGTTCAAGGGAATCTCCCGCGAGGCGGGCTCCAGATCAAAGATAGCGGTGGCGTCCACGGTCAATAACGTCGACCCGGTCGGCACCTGCATAGGTCCCAAGGGCATGAGGGTCCAGAACGTTATCGACGAGCTGCGCGGAGAGAAGATAGACATAATCAGATACAGCGACGATCCGGCGGAGTTTGTGTCAAACGCGCTGAGTCCGGCGGAGGTCGTTTCGATAAACGTTTTGCCGGATGAAAAGATGTGCAAGGTAGTGGTTCCGGAGAGTCAGCTCTCGCTCGCCATCGGCCGCGAGGGTCAGAACGTCCGCTTGGCGGCGCGTCTCACCGGCTGGAAGATAGACCTCAGCTCTCTGCCCGACGATCAGATCGGTGAGGAGGTCGAAAATAACAGCTCATCCGAGGAGGACATGGAAAGCGAGGTCGCCGAGATACTCGGCAGAGATCAATAATGCCGATAAGGATGTGCGCGGCGTGCAGGGGCCGCTTTGAAAAGCGGGAGCTTATCCGCATAGTGGAAACCTCGGACGGAGGTATATGCGTCGACAAGGCGCAGAAAGCGCAGCGCCGCGGGCTGTATATATGCGGCGGCTGCCTGCCCGACGCTCAAAGAAAAAAAGTCCTTGAGCGGAATTTTCGGCGGAGGATCGAGCCGGAGGTATACGACAGACTGAGAGCGGAGGCGGCCGGCAATGGATAATAACGAAACGCGCGGTCTTAAAAATCTGCTGGGCTTTATAGGGCTCTGCATGAGAGCCGGAAAGCTGGCGGCCGGAGACGGAAGGACCGCCGAGGCCGTGAGAAGAAACAAGGCGCATTTGGTATTGATGAGCGGCGACGCGTCGGAAAATACCGTTAAAAAATACAGGAATATGTGCGAGAGCAGGGGGATCCCGATTATCACTCTTTGCGGGCGCGGCAGATTCGGGGCCGCGATTGGCAGAGAATACGCGGTGACGGCCGCGGTGACCGATAAAGGGTTCGCGGATCGCATAACAGAGTTAGCAGAAAGGGTTGATGTAAATAATGGAAAAAATACGAGCTTATGAGTTATCCAAGATCTTCGGTTTTCCGAGCAAGGATATCGTGAAAATACTGCACGATTACGGCGTTTCGACCAAGAATCACATGAGCGCCTTAAACGAGTATGAGCTGGACGTGATTTTTGAGTATCTCACCCAGAAAAATATGGCGAAAAACTTCTCGGTTATAGAGAAGAAGGTTAAAAAGGAGCAGCCTCTGCGCAAAAAGCAGGATAAAGGCGAGACTCAGGAGGTAGAGCGCGACTTCGCGCCCATGACCGAGATCGAGATCGGCAGAAAGACCAGAACGGTCGACACCAGAGTCAACAACGTTGATCTTGACCGCATAGATGACGAGAAGATAGAGGAGCTCATACCCGAAAACGTCAAGCAGGGCGACAAAAAGCAGAAGATAAACCAGAAAAAGAAACAGCAGCAGCGCCAGCAGCACAGCACAAAGCAAAAGCGCAAGCCCGAAAACGTTTTCAAAAAGGTTGAAAAGAAAAAGAAAAAAGAAGAGCCGATCCATGTTCTCATACCGAACGAGATCACCGCGGGCGAGCTCGCGAGCAGAATGAAAAAATCTCCCGCCGAGATCATCAAAAAGCTGATGCTTTTGGGAATCATGGCGACGGTCAACGAGACTATCGACTTTGACACCGCCTCGCTCATAGTTGAGGAAATGGGCGGAACTTACGAAAAAGAAATAATTCTCACCGAAGAGGAAAAACTATTTGATGACTTCGAGGATTCACCCGAGCAGTTGAAGCCGCGCTCTCCGGTCGTTGTGGTTATGGGTCACGTCGACCACGGAAAGACGTCGCTGCTCGACGCCATAAGGCACACCAACGTGACCGAGGGCGAGTTCGGCGGAATCACGCAGCATATCGGAGCTCACCGCGTCCGCGTGGGCGACAAGAAGATAACCTTCCTCGACACGCCCGGACATGAGGCGTTCACCGCGATGCGCGCGAGGGGCGCGCTGGTGACCGATATAGCCATACTGGTCGTGGCGGCCGACGACGGAATTATGCCGCAGACGGTCGAGGCGATAAACCACGCGAAAGCCGCGAACGTTTCGATAATCGTTGCGATAAACAAAATAGATAAGGAAGGCGCCAACCCCGAGCGCGTGAAGCAGGAGCTCATGGAGCACAACCTGGTTCCCGAGGAATGGGGCGGCGACACGATCTGCGTCGAGATCTCGGCAAAGAAAAAGCAGAACATCAAGCAGCTGCTTGAGA
>CANPWW010000057.1 GCA_947585115.1 uncultured Monoglobus sp. | reverse complement strand
CTTTGCATCCCATGAGTTGTTATATATTTTTATTCAACTTATTTTGCTCATAGGGTTCCGCAAGCGGTTTGCAGACCGAGGTGTTATCCCACAGCATAATTTTGACATATTCGTCCGCGCTGTCGGCTGTAAGCATTTTATTAAGTTTTACAAAACACTCGTTTCCGCTTTCAACTTCGGTTTCGCGGCTTTCAATGACAATATCAAGCAAAACATCATCCTTATACTTCGCCATTATTATTGTAAACGGTGTTCCGAGCGCCATGCCGTCGCCGACAGTTATATTTACGCCGCCGCGCGTATGATCCGCCTGCATGATTTCCCACTTTTTGGATATTGGCTCGGGCGTGGAGGTCGGCGCGGAGGTCGGTTCAACAGTTGGTATGGCAGTGGGTTCAACAGTCGGCGCAATTGTCGGTGTAGTCTCCGGTGCCGGTGTAACCGGAGGTTTTTTGGTTGGCGTCGGCGTCGGCTCAACAGTCGGCGTTGGCGCGGGTTCAACAGTCGGCGCTGGCGTTTCGACCGAATTAAAATGTAATGTTGCTCCTGTAAGAAATTCATTATCTGTGCCGACACTTATTTCATTCCATTCTTCTTCGGTGCCGGCAAAATAAACATCCTTTAATGCAGAGCAGCTTCTGAATGTCCGGTCCTTGATCTCGGTTATTCCGCTTGGCAGAGATATGCTTTCAAGATATGAACAAAATCCAAACGCGTTTGTTCCTATCTCTTTCACATTTGAAGAAACGATTATTTTGTTCAAATTGCTGCAGAAACAAAACGCGTTGTCTCCGAGACTTGTGACGGTTCCGGGTACTTCATATTCTCCGAGTCTGCCTGCCGGACAGCTTATCAGCAATGATTTATCTTTATTAAAGAGAACTCCGTCCTCTGAACTATATAATTGATTGTCAAGGTCCACGTTAATTTCCGTCAGATTATAGCAGCCTAAAAACGCGGAACTGTTCACTTCCGTTACTCCCGCGGGAATTGTCACACTCGAAAAGAAGCAATTTGCAAACGCGTTATTTCCTATGACCTTAAGACTCTCCGGAAAATCTATATCTGTTATATTGCACATTGCAAAAGCGGCAGGACCTATGCTTTCAAGAGTATCGGGCAAAGTCACGCTCGATAAAGAGGAACATCTCTGAAAAGCCGAACCGCCTATCGCGGTTACGGGCAAGCCGTCAATTTCATTAGGAATAATTAAGTCCGTCGGCTTGCCTTTATATCCGGTAATTGTTACGGTCTTACCATCAACTGTTTCCCATGTCAGAATTGATGATAAATCCGGCGTTGGTTCCGGCGAAGCGGTGGGTTGGGGATCTCTTGTGTATGTGCCGTCGACAAGATCATTGGCATATTTTTCTATATTTGTGTAGCCGCTCGTCAAAATCTCTGCCGCATCGTTTGCGTTTGTTTTATTGGTTCCGTTTAGATCCTCCCACTTGTCGGGCAGGCCGTCTTTGTCGCTGTCATGCTCGGGTGTGCCGCTGAGAGCGGGCAGTCCGCCAGCTTCCGACGGAGTGTCGATTATACCGTTGCTGCCGTGGTCTGCTATGCCGTATCTGACTTCATCTACAATTCTTTCGTCAAGGCTGTCGCGGGCAAAGCCGGCTCCGGCTCCCGCAAGCACCGACTCATATGCTTTCTCGGCGGTCTGTGTGGTTATCGGGCAGCCGTCTTGATACTTAAAATGCACATTCTGCGCTTGTTCATTACCGTAAATCGAGTTGTAGTCAATACCTTTGGGAGTGGTTCCGTTTGTGCCGTTGGTCCAAACATAATAGTTTTTGGTATATTCGTCTTTGGAAACTCCCAGAGCGTTGTTTTCGGTAACTTCCGGATAACCGTCAACATAGTTGCCGTCGAGATAAAGGTCTGTGCTCCAGACAAAGGTCTTGTCGTTGCCTGTTGATGTAAGCTCATAGAGCCTGTTTTTAACGTTATCGTTTGTCGCGGGGCCGGGTTTATAGTAGCAGTTGATAATATTGACAGCCATAGCGCCCTGACCGCCGTAGGCTGAATTGCCTCCCCAGTTGTAGATAACGTTATTGCGCCAGTCGGTAAGCTGGATCTGCTCGGACATATCATATTCGCCTGTATCAACGCCCACTACCATTTTAAAGTCGCCCTCGGGCGCTCTGGGCGTCCTGCTGTTATGATGAGCCATCAGGTTATGATGAAAGCTGGCGTTTTGTCCGCCCCATATTCCGCCGTAGCCGTGGCTGCCCTTTTCATGCACCGAGTTGTTAAGACTTTCGGAGATAATACACCACTGCATAGTGAAATCCGTGTTTTCGTAGAACGAGGCGCACTCGTCAACACTCCAGCTTATGGAACAGTGATCAATTATTATGTTATTCAAACCTCTGCCGCCAAGCGCGTCATCTTCAACATCATTATTATCACCCATTCTGAAACGCAGATAACGCAGGATCACATTGCTTGAATTGATATGAGTGTCGTAACCGGTGACGCAAATTCCGTCACCCGGCGCGGTCTGACCGAGTATTGTCAGGTTGCCGCCGCTAATGTTAAGACGCGCCTTGAGTTCTATATTTCCCGCCACGTCAAACACGATTATTCTGTTGCCGCTTGAGACCGCATCGCGCAGCGAGCCTTTAATTACCGGCTCGCCCAAATCCTTATTGTAATCCGCAAGGGTAGTGACATGATAAATTTCGGGGCTTGCCGCCGCTCTCGCGCCGGTTGTGTACATACCGCCGCCCTCCGCGCCCGGAAATGCGGCAGGACTATTTTCATCAGCCGCTGTCGCTTGAAAATCGGCCGTCGAATAAGCGACATCGCTGCTTAAAACCTCGCCCGCAGCTATACTGTATGACATGGACGTTATAAGCAAAATCAATGATAAAAACAAACTTATTTTTTTCATAATACGATCCTCCTGTTTTTATTCGGTATATATGAACATTAACCTAACTAAAGTTAGTTTAGTCAATTATTGCCTCTGTACGATATGTACCAAGGGCTCCATATCTTGTATTACCAACAACATATACATCATCACCAAGAGCAATTGTAAAATCATGACCGGCAGCAATGTTATAAATATTCTTACCGTCAAAGTTGTTTATTTTTGTTGCATACTGTATCGTTCCGGTGTTAATTAAGCCTAATTGATAAGCTGTTCCGCTTCCGCAACCATATACTTTTCCGTCATTGGATATTGCAAAACTTTGTCTGTATCCGGCATGAATGCTATTAATATTTTCAAGAGCCTGACTGTATGATGTTTTCATTAATGATACGGTATCTAAAGTTATCTTGTCGCCTTTGCCTAATTGACCCTGGGAGTTGTTACCCCAACCATATACATATCCTTCATCTGTTAAAGCCAAATAATGTGAGTCTCCTGCATCAATGGCCTTAAATTTACTTCCTGTTCCCGAAGTAAACGTTACATTTATTTTCGTCAAATCTTGATTGCCGCCGAACGAATACAATTTACCTTCTTTATCCATAGCAATTGTTTTTGAAGCACTTGACGCGATAGCGTCAAAATTGCCGTCATATAACTTTGTTGGAGTTTTGTATACATTTACATCAGTATTCTTTAATTGTTTTTCGCTATTGTTTCCAACTCCCCAAATTGTTCCATCGGTTTTAAGAAATACGCTAAAATCATCACCGGCTGAAACCATTTTTACACCAGATATTCCGTTTATTTTTGTGGCAACTTTAACTTTACCGCCAACATCACTTCCCAAAACATTGTTAGTGTTACTACCCCAGCCGTAAACATTACCGTTTGTATCTACAGCAAGGTTATGATTTTTTCCGCGTTCAACCTGAGTTATATTACTTAATCCGCTTATTTTTGTCGGATAGTAATGCGTTATTACTGAGTCACTACCGTCTGCATAGTAACCTTCGCCCCACGCCCAAACGTTATCCTCGCTATCAATCGCCAGTGATTGATAACGATATGTGTCAGCCACTTTAAACTTGGCATCAAGCTTTAGCTTTTCCGGAACAGATGTTGTGTTACCTGATGAAGTAAGCAAATTAGAGCTTTCGGTCATTAATCCCCAATGCTTCACCACTTTAGACGGAGTTAACGCATAACAATCTTTGTTTAAAGTAATATCCGAATTATTTTCAACATTTTTAATCTGCACAAAATTTCCGGAAGTCGGATATATTCCGGCGCCACATTGATATAATACTCCGCTATTTATATATGCGGTCATATTAAGCGCGGCATAAATCTTGCTTGCTGTTGCAATTTTTGTCGGTGTTGAAATATTATCCCCAATAGAAGTTGCATTCGCTAACTGCCCTTGTTTGTTAGATCCGCAAACATACATATTACCGGAAGCGTCAAGAATAACTGTGTGATTACTTCCGCCAACAACGTCTGTGATATTACTCATAACATAAACAAATGAAGATTGAGTTTCGGTATTGCCAATACCCAATTGACCATCATCATTTATGCCTGTTGCGTATAAATTGTTATTGAAATCAATTACAAACGTCTGATTATCACCAACACCAATAGCTTTTGCATCTGAATAAATTAGCTTGGGAGAGGTTACAAAACTTGTGCTCTGGTTTGCTAATGCGCCATATCCCGCAAACCCCCAACCATAAACTTCGCCGTTCTTAGTTATTGCAATAGTATGGTATTGACCGGCCTGAACATCAGCAACATTATCAAGTATTTTTATAGGCTTATTCTGATGTGAATTGGTACCGGTTCCCAATTTATAGTTAGTGCCGGAACCCCAACTATAGAGAGCGTTATCTTCTGTTATAGCAAAAGACGCATTATATATTGTTTCAACTTTAATCACGTTTTTACCATCAAACATTTCACTAATATCGGTATATGTACTGCGACTTACATTGTTACCTGTTCCAAGCTGTCCGTATTCATTATTACCTTTTGCGTATATTTTGCCATTTGCTGCAACATATAAAACATGATTTTCACCGGCCGAAATCAAACTTGATTTTTCTGTTACGCTTGTTGTATCTACAGATGGCACCACCATTTTTGACATTTTGCCATCATTAAATATAGCATATATCATTCCATTGTGATACTCTAATATGGGACGATTTTGGCTAAGTTCGTCAAGCTCTGTAATTGTTCTGTCAACCAAATTATACATATATGTTTTCATTGTACCGGTCGTATTTCCCTTGCCAAGCAAAAGTATTCTGTTCTCATCAATACATTTTATAGATTCAAATGATGCGTTAAATTCACAGTTTAAATAACCCTCAGAATATGTTTCGGTTTTAAGGTCATATGTTTTGTATGCAGTCGAATCATAGTCAACAAAATATATTATTCCATTGCTTTCGTTATAGTCCCATAAACCATATTGAGCATCAAAAAGATTATCGGAATTGTCTAACTGTCTCAACTCTCCGTCGTCCGCTTCATATATTGTATTATCAAAGCAAAAGAACGCTCTGTCCCCATAGGACATTCCGAAAGAGGTATAAATATCTGTTCTTCCTGTATCAGCTACATCTTCAAATTTATCGGTGCTTGTATTATATCTTACGCAGGTGCCGTTACCTATATATTCATAAACATATTCATCATATGTATAATAATAATCCCTTCCCGGTCCGATATATATGTACCCATTACATTCAAAAAAAGCACAATCGGTACGACTGCCGGCGTTTATTATATCAGAATTCCACTTTGCGGATGAAATGTCATACACATTGATATAAACGGGAGATAATTCCGCCGTAGCTCTTGCAGCAATATAGATTTTTCCGTTATATTGCAATGCGTTGTAAAATTTATCATTGACACTTGTTTGCGTTGCCCATGTATCCGTTGCTATATCGTATATATAAAATGCTCTATCCGAGAATAAATATAATTTATTTTTATAGCTAACCACTCCCTTGTTTCCGTTCTGCAAAGAATTTCCTATTTCCCGGCAAGTCACCCATTGACCGGTTGTGTTCGCATATGTTTGTATAGCATAGTAGTTCTGCTCAATTTCTTCTGTCCAATAAGATATATTAAAGTTAATATCGCCAAGTTCGCTCGTCTCTGCTCCTAATTCTTCTGTTTCACTTACAAACAGAGTTGCTTGATTATATCCGTATTCATCGCTATTAACTTCAATGGTATATGCTTCATCACTTACCGGAACATTTTCAAAATATGCCTTACCATCAGCACTGCTTGTCACGGTTTCTCCGTTGAGGTCAACTTTTGCCCCCGCAATTGGATTATATCCGTCAGTAACATATATTGCAACATTTCTTGACTGAATATTAATTGCAACATAACGATCTTTTATCTGCACAACATTATATGTATCTGAATACGTGTTAATTGACTGCGGCAGTAATTTGTCGTTTTCCGGATCGACCAATTCATTCTTCGGTAATGCTTCGATTGGTTCAATTGATTCAATCTGTCCTTCGATATTATCCGCCGGTTCCGCGCAAACAGCGCCTATATTAAGCGAGCAAATAAGCATTGCGATTATTGTTAGAGTAGTTATTATTTTTTTCATTTGTCTTCTCCTCATAATAAAGTAGTAGTTATTAATGTCCCTCTCCAAGGACATTTTTATAATTATATAGATAAAATTTATTAATCTTTCATTTTATTCGCCGAAAATATCTGTTCTCAGCGTATGATAGGGTGCGCCGTTTATACCGTCCGTAATAGCGTAATTTCATGTATAATCACGTAATCGAAAAACATTCAATCATACGAGTTTCCGCCGGCTTATTGATTAGTTTGGTCTTTTTTTTATCACCACCTGATATATAATGTTTGATTATTTACTCTTCTGCATCACTTTCAATTAGTGATTTTGGCATTTTAGGTTGATAATATATAGCAAAGCAAGTTGAATTTTGTGCCAAAAAAGCTATTGTCAAAGCAAATGATGTAATATAACCGCTAACTTTAATAATCAACGATAAATACTTTTTATACTTAAACTTCATTTTTCCACCTCCTTATATTCAATTTTACAATTATTATGGATATAGCAATTGATGCCATTCCATATGACATACTAAATAATAATCTTTGCTGTTTTATCAAAATTAAAATAATACCAATTATTGAAAAAACTATCATTATTTGCAAACTCTTTATTCTGTTGTGTCGTTTTTGTCTTTTTGATAACGGATGATTTTTATGAATAACGGGAGAGTAAATTAATATTATTATATCAGAAATTGCTATCATAATAATACTGCATATATACATTTGCTTTATATAATACATAATTATTGCTCCCGCTATTATATCTATCATAAATATAACAAAACACCCGAAATGCGTTTCCGCATGAAATCCTCCGGTATATCTACGCAAAAGAGTAAATGTAATTAAAAATACGCCGCTTTCTTTAAAAAGATTAAAATATATAGCCCCAAATAATGCACATAAAATTGACAAACTATATGAAATAATTATTTCTATACCATATGCAATTTCTTCGTATTTATTCTTGTCAACAATATTTTGTGCATTGCATAAAGCTTTGGTTATTTTACATGAAAGTTCGTGTATAATTTTAATCACCCTTTCCGTGATTTATAATTATATCACAATTTTTTTCAAAATAACGTGACATGGCATGAAACACTGTTTTTTGGGTATGAAATAAAAAACATAGCGACAATTCTTATCGCTATGTATAGTCATATAATATGCAGAACGCCTAAACGAATAAAGTCATATTTGTTTGAAAGTATCCGTTTTCATATCCCATTTTACATATGCCGTCATATTTAAGGACTATGCTTTTTATATTTATTATACCTATGCCGTGTTCCTCCTTATCACTTTTTGATGAAACAAAATCACCGTTTATTGTTTCCGTTTTGTTCGAGGTATTTTTTATTCTGCAAATCAATCTGCTTTTTATGTATTCAACATAAAGTATTATTTTCTTGTTGTACGTATCGGCACGCATACACCCCTCGATTGCATTGTCAAGCAAGTTCCCGAAAAGAACGCATATATCTATATCCGATATTTCTATATCACTTGGCATTTTGCAGTTGACAGTTGTTTCTATGCCTATTTTTTCGGCTTCATACAGCTTGCTGTTGATTATGGCGTCAAAAGCGATTTCTCCAGTGTGTATTTTACCATACTTTACGTCTTCAACCAAGCCGGTTGATTTTATGTATTCTTTGGCATTGTCGTAATGCTTATCCGTCAACATATTATAAAGTGTTTGAAAATGGTTTTTTAAGTCGTGGCGTACAGATTTTAAGCTATTCGCAATTTCTTTTTCTGATTTAGTCTGTTTTTCCTGTATAAACATCTGATTTTCAAGTATTTCATACTTATTTTTTAAGCTTGCGGTACTCATAATTCGCTCGAACAAGTAAAAAATCAGCATCGTTTGATATAAAACACATAGAGAAACAATAAATACCGGTTTAGTATCGTTTATTTGTATATTATCAAAAAAATTAACTATGGCTATCAATAAAACAATACTGATAACGGGAACAGTCAGTAATAACACATTACAATCACGGTATAATTTAAAATCTTTTTTATTTACAAACAGCGGAACCAGCTTTACCAAAAACAATATAATTGGCTTGGACATTAACATTCCCATAATTTTCGCGTTTTCTGTGACATTAAGAAGTGTATTGCTCTCGCCGTTTACAAAAATCATGTTAATAAATGTTGTAAGTATGTCCGATACGATCACCAATATCATATAAGCGATCACAACCAATATTTTTTTTACCGGTTTGCCTTCAAACCCGATAAACGCAGCAATAAGCAAGGTGACAATACTTATCAGAATTGTAAAAACCATATTACCGACAACTATATTCTGCAAAAATGTTGCTGCAAAAATAAACAAACCTATAGCTGTTTTCCAAAAGATATTTATAGGTTTCCAATTTAACAAATCATCAAAAAATATAAATGTAACATACACGTCGAATAATATTGTCAGCGCGTCAATAATATAATACATTTTCAATCCTCCATTTGAATTGCGGCGTTGTCGCAATCTGATTTAAAAATAATCATTTTTATTGTATTTATACTTGATTGCGTTGATTTGATTTTTTCACCGTTTTGCAAATAAATATTCGGCGGTTTAAGTCTGAAAATAAATTCCGAATTCAAATAATAAAATCTGTTTGCTTTAACAAAACCCGCAGACTTCCATATTTTCTCATGGTTCTTAAACGTTCCGTAAAATTCATAATCCGTATCGAAAGTGTGCAAGATTATCTTCTTGCCATTAGTGCGAAAATATATTATGTTGCTGTATGGTATCCGCATATATCCGTTCTTGTCTTTAAAGCTGAAAACATCACTGTTATTTTTCAAAAAGTTGACAGCCTGCGTCATATCTTTTTCAAATTGCACATATTCAAGAGGTTTATCCCAAAAGCCGAGAGGTCTCGGTGCAAAACATTGGCGTATATATTCGTCATGACTTGTCAAAAAGAAAATCACTATTCCGCTATCTTTTTCCCTAACCCTTTTTGCAAGTTCTATACCGTTGATTTTTTCCATTTCAATGTCGGTTATTAAAATATCAAAGAAATTATTTCTGTTTCCAATATAGTTCAAAAATTCTTCCGCACTGTAAAAAGATTCCCATTTTATATTTTGGAAACTTTGTTTGAAACGAGTTAAATATTTTTCGATTTGCTCAACCCATTCGTCCTGATCATCGCATATGGCTACACGCATGAGTTGTCACCTCTTTCAAATTCGATACTGCTTTTATTATATATTTAAACAAAAAATCTGTCAACAGTTGTTTTATATTTCAAAAAATCTTCAGCGGAATAAAAGATATCTCAATCGACATCCTTGTAAGTCTTTTTAAACTTTACAAGATGTTCCTCGATTTGATTTATCCAATAATTTTCATCGTCGCATACGGCTATGCGCATGGCGTTCACCTCTTTCAAAACCGTACTGTGTTTATTTTATATCTACTTTAAAATTTTGTCAAACAAAAGTTAAGAGCCGCCATGCGGCGGCACTTGTGTTAATGTTTTTTGCTCTTGACGCGCTTATTTCAGCAGGTTTTTAATGACTTTTGCCAGCCGATCGAAGTCTATCGGCTTGGGAACATGGTCGTTCATGCCGCACTCAAGCGCCGCTTGTCGATCCTCGTCAAAGGCGTTGGCGGTCATGGCGATTATGGGGATTTCCGCCAGCTTTTTGTTTGAGAGCGAGCGGATCGCCCGCGTCGCGTCATAGCCGTTCATTATCGGCATCTGCACGTCCATAAGTATCAGGTCGTAGTAACCGGGCTTGGATTTTTTAACCTTATTCACAGCCACGGTCCCGTCGTCGGCGGTATCGACAATAAATCCGCTTTCTTTCAGGATCTCGCTCGCGATCTCGCGGTTGAGCTCGTTGTCCTCCACCAGCAGCAGGCGTTTGCCTTTAAGCGACAAGTCCGTATCGGGCAGAGGGTTCCGGCGTTCGCGCGGATCGTTTTTGCTGACGGCCGACACAAGCGTGTCGCGCAGCTCGGAAATAAATATCGGCTTGTTGCAAAAAGCGGTAACGCCCGCCTCTCGGGCCTCGTCCTCGAATATGCTCCAGTCGTAGGCGGTGAGCACGATTATAGGGATATTCCTGCCGACGATCCCGCGGATCTGGCGCACGACTTCAATTCCGTTAAGGTCGGGCAGCGCCCAGTCGATTATATAGGCGAAGAACTCGTCGCCCATCTCAACCGCCTGCTTTGCCCTCAGCACCGCCTCGCGTCCGTGCAGCGACCACTCGGAGCGCATTCCGATCTGCCGCAGCATTTTGGTGACGCTGTCGCAGGTGTTGAAGCTGTCGTCAACCACCAGAACGCGCATGCCCTCAAGCTCGCGCACGACTTCGATCTGTTTGCTCTCGCCCCTTAGACGGAACTCCAGATTGATGATAAATTCGGTGCCGCGGTTCGGCTCGGATATAACTTCTATCGTGCCGCCCATGGTTTCGACTATGCTCTTGGTTATCGCAAGACCCAGACCGGTGCCTTGGATGCCGCTGACTGTCGAGTTCCTCTCTCTTTCAAAAGGCTCAAAAATATGCTCCGCGAACTCGGGGCTCATGCCGATTCCGGTGTCTTTCACGCGTATCTCGTAGGCGCCGTAGCCCGCGGGCGCGCCGGGTTTTTGCTTGATAGTGAGCGAGACGGAGCCGTCCGCGGGAGTGAATTTTATCGCGTTGCTCAAAAGGTTCAGCAGCACCTGATTGACATGCAGCTTGTCGCAGTATATGTCCTCGTCCACAACGTCGATCGTGTCCATAAAGAAGTTGAGCTTCTTTTCCTTCATCTGGGTCTGGATAATGTTGCGCATATCCTTGAATATATCGGATATGCTGCAGGGCTTCTCGTCTATATTGAGGCGTCCGCTCTCGATCCTGCTCATGTCGAGCACATCGTTGATAAGGCTCAGAAGGTGGTTGCCCGACGACATGATCTTCGAGAGATATTCCTGTATTTTGTCGGGATTATCAAGACTTGTCTGCGCCAGAGTGGTGTAGCCCAATATGGCGTTCATCGGCGTTCGTATGTCGTGCGACATGTTCGAGAGGAACATGGTTTTCGCCTTTTCGGCTGCCTCGGCCTTGTGCAGCTTTTCCTCAAGCACGGCCTGCTTTACCGCCTTTTCCACAGAATGCTTGGCGTTTTTGCGCATCCACAGATAGTACAGCGCAATGGTTATCGCCATAAGTATCGCTATTATCAAAAACACTTTACGTATGGCGTACAGGTTTGAAAACGCCTCTTTTTCGGGAACAGAGATTGCTATCTCCCATTGATTAATGCCGGCGGGCATGTAGTAAAGATACATCCAGTCGTTGATCGTGTCGGAGCGGTACACTACATATCCTTTGCCGCCGTTTAGCAGATCGTCGCGGCTGTTTTGCCAGTTTCCCTCGTTTCTGGTTTGCTTGCCCGCCATGTCTTTAACGCTGCCCAGCTCGTTGTGCCATGTGTCCATAATGAAATCGCCGTTTTCGGTGTCGATTATGTAAACGCTGGCGCTGGCGTTATATATGTTGTCGATATTGAGCGCGACCGGAAGATCCGAAAGCCGCGTCACGCCGTAAACGATCGCTGTCGTAACGCCGTCTTTCACTATCGGAACATAGTGGCGCAGCACCATTGTGTTGCCGTCGATCGCGCTGGTCATGCGGTTTGAAACATGCTCTCCGAGGGGAGCCTCGTCCTCGAACGACACGCTGCCCGTGCCGTCGAGAGTTGTGCCGTCGGGCTGAATGATCGTGTTGTCGGGCATCAGCACCCGAACCTTCATTGTTTCCATAAGCGGCGACAGCGCCGTCATCATCTCGATCATGCTGTTTTGGTCAAAACTGTCGGATGAGGCGATTAAATCAGCGGAGGCGTTTAAAATTCGGCTGTCGCGGCTCAGCTTGTCGGTGATCTCGGCCGCGGCGGTATTGACGCCTTCCTCCATGCGTCCGAGGCACCGCTGCTCTATAAGAGCGCTGATTTTAAAATATGCCGTGACAAAAAGGACCACGGTGACGACGATCATTACCAGAGTGGCTATAAGGTTTTTGTCCCGGTTCACGGAATGGTCTTTCATGTATGTATGTCCTCCCCGAAGCTTTGTGATAAAACGATTATAACATATCGCGTCCGCTCGGTCAATATGAAGATATATCAAAAAAGTTTGTTTGTTATTTAGTTTTTATTGACTTTATTTTCAATTAGTTATATAATAAAAACGATATTAAAAAATTTGAGGAGGCTTATCAATGAGAGATCCATACGGAGATAACAACGGCCGTAATGAGTATGACCCGCTGTACGGCGGAAAAAACTCGAATTATAGCCAAGGAGGCTATTCAGATAATTACGGCGGACAATATTACGGGCAAGTTGAGGAGAAAAAGTCAAACACGGCGCTGATCGCGGTAATTTCGGCTCTGGCGGCGGTTATAGTGATCGGTGCGGTCGTGATCATTTTAATGCTTACGGGCGTTATAAATGTCGGCGGCAAGGATCCGAACACCCAAGGCACAAGCGCGGCGTCCGTTCCCGTTCAAACGCAGGCGCCGACACAGGCTCCGGCTCCCGTTCAGGCGCAGCAGCCGGCGCAGCAGCCGCCTCAGGCTCCCGCTGAAAACAACGTTGTGAGCAAAAACGTTTATGTCGCGAATGTGAAAAATTCAATATATCTGCGCAGCGCTCCCGTTGAGGTCGACAGCAATATAATCTGCGAGATACCTTTGGGCACACAGGTCGGATTCATTGAGAATGTCGACAGCGTGTTCGCAAAAATCAATTATAACGGACAGATAGGCTATTCAAAGCAGCAGTATCTGTCGGATGTGAAGCCCGCGGCGCAGTCGTCGAACAATACCGTTCAATCGTATATGTACGTCGCTAACGTGAAATATTCAATATATTTCCGCAGCGCTCCCGCCGAGAACGACAGCAATATAATCTGCGAGATACCTCTCGGCACACAGGTGGGCTTTATCGAGAATACCGACGGAGTATTTGCAAAAATACGCTACGACGGACAGGTCGGCTATGTGAAGCGCGAGTATCTTTCGAGCTCAAAGCCCTATGTCTCATCCGGCGGATCGTCCTCGACCATGACGGTCGTGAATGTTGACTACGCGATATATCTGCGCAGCTCGCCTTCGGAGAGTTCGGATTCCAATATTATTATGGAGATCCCGGTAGGTGCCACGGTAAAGTATCTTGACACGCCTAACAGCACGTTCTACAAGATCTCTTATAACGGAACCGTGGGCTATTCCAAACAGATATATTTAAGTTTTAATTAATGATCGGAGCGTAGTATGAACAATAATAGAAATAAAATTTTGATAGGATTGATAGGGTTTCTCGGCGTGATCCTTGTGGCTGTTATAGTGGTTTTCGCGCTGACGCTCAAAGGCGTTATAACCAAAGAGACCTTCGGCATCGGCGGCGGAAAAACCGAAATATCGGCCGAAACAACACCGGAAGCGACGCCCGAGCCGACCGCCGCGCCCACCGAGGCGCCCAAAAAGATCGTGGTGCTTGACGCGGGACACGGCAAGGAGTCGGGAGCTATGACCGACGCCGAAAAAGAGGCCGACGGCTGGCTCCAAACCTCGCGCGGCTGGGGCGAATGGCGGCACTGGAAGTCCGGTACCATGTGGCAGGACTGCGAGGGCAGCGGCTGCACGGGCCGCGCTCCCTCCAACGGCGGCTGCTGGTACCCGATAGGAAACGGCGACCGCGACACCGAGCCGGAGATAAACCTTCGCAATACCGAATTCGCGAAAGCATATCTCGAGCAGATGGGCTACGAGGTGCGCATGACAAGAACCTCAAACGACGAGAATCCGTCCATGACAAAGAGGCTCAAAGCCTGCTACAAGGGCGGAGACATAACGACCGAACCCGACGCCGACGTGTTTGTCTGCATTCATTCAAACGCGGGCGGAGGCAGAGGCTCGGCGTATATGTCGCTGACCGGGCTCTACGACCAGGCCGGCGTCCTTGCGCCCGAGGAATACGCGGCTGAAAGCAACCTGCTCGGCAGTCTGATAAACGACAGGATAACGACCGAAACATCCATGCCGCCGTTCGCGGGCGGCAGATACGACGGTCTGCCCGAGGCGATCTTCTTCTGCAAGTCCCCGATCCCGATAGCGTATCTTGAGATCGGATTTTTCGACAGTTCGGCCGATCTTGAAATACTGAACACCGAGTCCGAAGCCATAGGCCGCGCCATAGCCGAAGGAGTGAACGACTACTTCGCGCAAAAATAATAAAAGGCCGGGATTTGTTCCGGCTTGAATAAAGAATGCTATGAGATAAGCAAGGCTTTCAGACGGCTTGTCCCGATAGAGGATCAATACGCTTTTGGCGGCGGCTTTTCCGCGGGGCGGCAGCAAAAGGAGATAAAAGATGAGTTATAACCAAATACGAATATTTCTAAACTCCAAAAATTTTTGAAATAATATTGACAAACGATTAAAATCAGGATATAATAAAAGCAGATAAAAGGTAACCTTACGGTTAGCCGAAGAATTAAATCATAATCAATATGACTGCATCTTTAGCGAAGGGCGGTCATATTGCTTTCATAGTGAAAACTATGAGAAATATAATCGTTAAGAGCAAAACTCTTAAAGCATATTTCATAAGGCAATCGCCTCCTTAATTCATATAGGCATTCACCTAATATGTATAAGTCGGCTAACCGCTCTTGTTCCTTTTATCTGCTTAAATTATTATATAATATTTTTATCTTAAAGTCAAATTACAAAATTGTTAAACTGAGCCGCCCGCATTGATCCCCGATCCAAAGGGCGGCTTTGCATATAATTAATAATTTTTAATCACTATTATTTTAATCAAAAATAAATTAAAAACAGTGGATTTTTTTTGGCGATTGTGGTACAATCAAGAAAACACAACGCAGATTTACGGAGGTTTATATAGATGACACGCGTACTTTTTATCTGCCACGGCAGCAGAATTTTAGCATTCTCTAAATCGCGTAAAAACGTATAATCGGAAGTATTGAAAGAACTAATTTACAGAACTTTTACAGAAAACCGTGAAACCATAGCATAAAATTGAATACTAAAATAAACTCATGAGAAGATGTCTTGTGAGTTTATTTTTTTATCTGATTGTATTATAATGTTATCCTAATTTCAATAAAAAGAGGGATTAATATGATAAGTTGCTATGAGGATATTTGTCCTATATGTGGTGGAAAATTGAAATACTATGATAGTGTGCGAAGAATTGTACGGACGAAGAATCACAGAACCGGTAAAACTATATTACACAGGTATCGCTGCTTGAATTGCGGAAAAATACACAGAGAAATACCGAATTATATTTTTCCGTATAAACAGTATGAGTCAGAAATCATCATTGGAGT
Organism: uncultured Monoglobus sp.; assembly: GCA_947585115.1. Lineage (GTDB taxonomy): Bacteria > Bacillota > Clostridia > Monoglobales > Monoglobaceae > Monoglobus. The sequence goes on along the minus strand of CANPWW010000057.1, from coordinate 225 downwards.
GATAGAGGGTCTTATCACGTCTGATACTTTAGGATTTGAGGATTATCCTTGTGAAGCTACCATGAACAGATGGATTACGCGAAATAAACAACTTATGTTGTGAAAGGAGGTGGAATCTATGTATGAAATTAGAGAGATAAATTCTATAATCGCTAAAAAACAGAAATGGAGACTTATATTAGCATTAATTAGTACGACAGTCGGTATATCATTATATGGAAGATA
>CANPWW010000056.1 GCA_947585115.1 uncultured Monoglobus sp. | reverse complement strand
GGTCTGCAAACCGCTTGCGGAACCCTATGAGCAAAATAAGTTGAATAAAAATATATAACAACTCATGGGATGCAAAGCGAAAAATAAATTAATCAATTCTTCCCAATAATCCAAAAAGCCCCGGTTTCAAATGTGAAACCGGGGCTTTTTAAACTGTTTATTCCGCGTCGAGATCGACAAACGCCTCGTTGACCGTGTCCGCCGCGGCTGTGCCGTAGCTGGTGTACACGTCGATGTCGTTATACTGCGGCATTCCGGTTCCCGCGGGAACGAGCTTGCCGATGATAACGTTTTCCTTGAGGCCCACAAGCGGATCTGTCTTGCCCTTGATCGCCGCGTCAGTCAGGACTCTTGTAGTCTCCTGGAACGACGCCGCGGACAGGAACGACTCGGTGGCGAGAGCCGCCTTGGTTATTCCCATCAGCTGGAGAGAATACTCGGCCGGCGTCATGCCCGCCTCGATCGTCGTTTTGTTTATATCCTCAAGGTCATAGAGGTTAACCAGCGAGCCTGTGAGCAGACCCGTGTCGCCGGGATCCTCGATCTTCACCTTGTGCATCATCTGACGAACGATAACCTCGATATGCTTGTCGTTTATATCAACGCCCTGCAGACGGTACACGCGCTGTACTTCCTGGATAAAGTAGTTCTGAACAGCGGTCTCGCCGTTGATCGCCATAATGTCGTGGGGATTCAGCGAACCCTCGGTAACCGGCGTTCCGGCCTCGATAAACTCGCCGTCCTTGACTCTGATCCTGGAGCCGAAGGGTATGAGATAGGTGTACGTCTCTCCGGTCTCCTGATTTGTGACGGTGATCTCGCGCTTCTGGAGAGCCTCGGAAACCGAAACGATTCCGCTGCCCTCGCTGACGATAGCCACGCCCTTAGGCTTTCTGGCCTCGAACAGCTCCTCGACACGGGGAAGACCCTGGGTGATATCGTCGCCCTGGGCAACGCCGCCCGCGTGGAACGTTCTCATTGTCAGCTGGGTACCGGGCTCACCGATCGACTGCGCCGCGATTATTCCGACCGCCTCGCCTATGTCGACGGGTCTGCCTGTCGCCAGGTTCATACCGTAGCACTTGGAGCAAACGCCCACCTTGCTGCGGCACTTCACAACCGAGCGGATCTTCACGCTCGTGATTCCCGCGGCAACGATCTCCGCCGCCTTGTCGTGGGTGATCATATCTCCGTCATGGGCGATGATCTCGCCGTTTTCGGTCTTTAAGTCGCCGATTATAGTTCTGCCTTCCAATCTGTCGATCAGAGGCTCGATCACCTCGTTGCCGTCCATTATATCCGTAACGATGATTCCGTCGTCGGTTCCGCAGTCGTCCTCGCGCACGATAACCTCCTGCGAAACGTCGACCAGACGTCTTGTCAGATAACCCGAGTCGGCCGTTCTGAGCGCCGTGTCGGTAAGACCCTTTCTGGCGCCGTGGGTCGAGATGAAGTACTCGAGAACCGTAAGGCCCTCACGGAAGTTGGCGCGAATGGGGATCTCGATCGTGCGTCCCGAAGTATCAGCCATCAGTCCGCGCATGGCGGCCAGCTGTCTGATCTGGTTCACGCTTCCGCGGGCGCCCGAGTTGGCCATCATGTAAATCGGGTTAAGCTGCTTCAAGTTGTCCATCAGCGCGTTCGTAACCTTGTCCGACGTGCTGTTCCAAATATTGATAACTCTCTGATATCTCTCGTCGTCGGTCAAAAGGCCGCGTCTGAAGTTGCGGACCACCTTGTCTATCTCGTCCTCAGCCTCTTGCAGGTACTGCTGCTTCTCCTTCGGGATCTCCATATCGGCAACGCCGACGGTGATGGCTCCTATCGTGGAGTATTTGTAGCCCATTGCCTTAACGTCGTCCAGCAGCGTGGCGGTCTCGGTGATGCCGTGAACTTTAATGCTGGCGTCGATAATTTTTCCCAGCAGTTTTTTGTCGACCCCGGGTTCCACGTTGTCGCCGATCGAGTTTTTGACCTCGGGCTTTTTGAGGACCTCGTCTCCGATCTCAAGATTGAGCATCTTTTCGGGGTCGCTTCTGTCAATAAAGCCCAGATCCTGCGGGATCTTGTCGTTGAATATAAGTCTGCCGACCGTGGCGTCTATAATTTTTGTGACTTTCTTGCCGTCTATCGTCTTGCTCACGCGCACCTTGATCGGAGCGTGGAGGCCGACCGCCTTGTTCACATACGCCAGCTTCGCCTCGTCGGGCGTGCTGTAAACATGGTACCTCAGCTGTCCGTCGATCATCTTGGGCGAGCCGATCTCGGTGTCGTCCTTAAGCGTCAGGTAGTACGAACCGAGAACCATGTCCTGCGTGGGAACGGTTACCGGCTTGCCGTCCTGAGGCTTGATCAGGTTGTTGGCCGAAAGCATCAGATATCTGGCCTCGGCCTGCGCCTCCGCCGAAAGGGGCAGATGAACCGCCATCTGGTCGCCGTCGAAGTCCGCGTTAAACGCTGTGCAGACAAGCGGATGCAACTTGAGCGCCTTGCCCTCGACAAGCACCGGCTCAAATGCCTCGATACCCAGTCTGTGCAGCGTGGGGGCGCGGTTGAGCAGCACGGGGTGCTCGGAAATTACATCCTCAAGCACATCCCAAACCTCCTCGCGCACGCGCTCGACCATTCTCTTGGCCGACTTGATGTTGTGGGCGAGTCCGTCCTGCACCAGTTTTTTCATAACGAACGGCTTAAACAGCTCCAGCGCCATTTTCTTGGGCAGGCCGCATTGATAAATCTTGAGTTCGGGGCCCACAACGATAACCGAACGTCCGGAGTAGTCCACGCGCTTGCCCAGCAGGTTCTGGCGGAAACGGCCCTGCTTGCCCTTGAGCATGTCGGACAGGGACTTGAGCGGTCTGTTTCCGGGGCCCGTGACGGCTCTGCCGCGTCTGCCGTTGTCGATAAGCGCGTCAACGGCCTCCTGGAGCATTCTCTTCTCGTTTCTCACGATAATATCGGGAGCGCCCAGATCGAGCAGTCTCTTTAATCTGTTGTTTCTGTTTATTACGCGTCTGTACAGGTCATTGAGGTCGCTGGTGGCGAATCTGCCGCCGTCCAGCTGAACCATGGGTCTGATCTCGGGAGGTATGACCGGTATAACGGTCAGTATCATCCATTCGGGCTTGTTGCCCGAATGGCGGAACGCCTCGACCACTTCAAGACGTCTCACGGTTCTGATCTTCTTCTGACCCTTGGCCTCTTCAAGATCGCGCTTGAGCTCGCTGTACAGCTCCTCAAGGTCGATCTCGCGGAGCATCTCCAGAATCGACTCGGCGCCCATTCCGGCGCGGAACGCATCGCCGTATTTTTCTCTGTACTCGGTGTATTCCTTCTCGGTGAGGATCTGGTTCTTCTGCAGCTCTCTGGCATTGCCGGGGTCCATAACTATATACGCCGCGAAATACAGCACCTTCTCAAGAGCTCTCGGGGATATGTCGAGCATGAGGCCCATGCGCGACGGGATACCCTTGAAATACCAGATATGGGACACGGGCACGGCAAGCTCTATATGACCCATGCGCTCGCGTCTTACCTTGCTCTTTGTTACCTCAACGCCGCAGCGGTCGCACACAACGCCCTTATAGCGCACGCGCTTGTACTTTCCGCAGTGGCACTCCCAGTCCTTTTGGGGACCGAAAATTCTCTCGCAGAACAAACCGTCCTTCTCAGGCTTTAATGTTCTGTAATTTATAGTTTCGGGCTTTTTGACTTCGCCCCTTGACCATTCTCTTATCTTTTCGGGTGAAGCGAGCCCGATCTGAATCGCTTCAAAGTTTTGATATTCGCCCATTAAAGACCACGCCTTTCTTTAAAATTCACTTCCCTTTGGCGATCAAATATCATGACCGCCGCGGGAAAACACGGTTCATTGTCTATCGTATCTCAAATCTAAGTTAAAACTCGTCGTCGTCATCGTCGTCGAAATCTTCCGCGTCTTTCATTTCCTCGTAGGACTCAAGATCGTCAACCTCGTCGAACAGGTCCGCCTCGGTTCCGGTCTGGCCCGCGAGTATCTGCGTAACTTCCGCGATTATGCTGTCCTCGGACTCATCTTCTTCCTCAAACTCGCCATCGGCCAGAAGGTCGTCCTCGGTCTCCTCGGCATCATCATCGTGATCGGGCTTTTTCTCGGTATTTTCCTCGTTTTCAAAGCCCGCGATGTTTACCGGAAGCTCGGATACGTCGTCATCGTCAAGATTCTCGCGAAGGATGACCTCGTTTCCGTCGCCGTCCAGCACCTTGATGTCAAGAGCCAGACTCTGCAGCTCTTTTATCAATACCTTAAAGGATTCGGGAACGCCCGGCTCGGGCACGTTCTCGCCTTTTACGATAGCCTCGTAGGTCTTTACTCTGCCCACAACGTCGTCGGATTTCACCGTCAGGATCTCCTGAAGCGTGTAGGCCGCTCCGTATGCCTCGAGGGCCCAAACCTCCATTTCTCCGAAACGCTGGCCGCCGAACTGAGCTTTGCCGCCCAGAGGCTGCTGGGTTACCAGAGAGTAGGGACCTGTCGAGCGGGCATGGATCTTGTCGTCAACCAGATGCGCGAGCTTGAGCATGTGCATGTAGCCCACCGTCACGCGGTTGTCGAACGGCTCGCCCGTTCTGCCGTCGTATAACACGCTCTTTCCGTCGCGCTCATATCCGGCCTGCTCAAGAGCGTCCATGATATCGTCCTCGTTGGCGCCGTCGAACACGGGCGTTGCTACCTTCCAGCCAAGAGCCTTGGCCGCGTATCCCAGATGGACCTCAAGGACCTGTCCGATATTCATACGGGACGGCACGCCCAGGGGGTTAAGCACTATCTGAAGCGGCGTTCCGTCGGGCAAAAACGGCATATCCTCAACGGGGAGGATCCTAGATACAACGCCCTTGTTTCCGTGGCGTCCGGCCATCTTGTCGCCGACCGATATCTTTCTTTTCTGAGCGATGTAGCAGCGCACCACCTGATTTACTCCGGGCTGCAGCTCGTCTCCGTTCGCTCTTGTGAACACCTTTACGTCAACAATAATACCGTATTCGCCGTGAGGCACTCTGAGGGATGTGTCTCTCACCTCTCTGGCCTTCTCGCCGAATATGGCGCGGAGCAGACGCTCCTCGGCCGTGAGTTCGGTCTCGCCCTTGGGCGTCACCTTGCCGACCAGGATATCTCCGCTTTCAACCTCAGCGCCGACTCTGATTATTCCGCGCTCGTCAAGGTCTTTGAGCGCGTCGTCGCCGATGTTGGGTATATCTCTCGTGATCTCCTCGGGACCCAGCTTGGTGTCGCGGGCGTCGACCTCGTATTCCTCAATATGGATAGAGGTGAACACGTCGTCCTTAACCAGTTCCTCGCTGATCAGTATAGCGTCCTCGTAGTTATAGCCCTCCCAGGTCATGAACGCCATGCGTATGTTGCGTCCCAGACCGATCTCGCCGTTTCTGGTGGAGGGTCCGTCGGCTATTATCTGATCCTTCTTGACCTTCTCGCCCTTTTCGACAATGGGCTTCTGGTTAACGCACATGCCCTGGTTGGAGCGCGTGAATTTTATAAGATTATATGTGTCGATGTCGCCGTCGTCGGTCTTGACCTTGATCTTTGTGGCCGAAACGTATGTCACCGTGCCGGCGCGCTTAGCCAGAACGCAGACGCCCGAGTCTTTGGCCGCCTTGTATTCCATGCCCGTGCCGATGATCGGTGATTCGGGCACCAGCAGGGGAACCGCCTGGCGCTGCATGTTGGAGCCCATCAGCGCGCGGTTGGCGTCGTCGTTTTCAAGGAAGGGTATCATCGCCGTGGCGATAGATGTTACCTGTCTCGGAGATACGTCCATATAATCGACGCGCTCGGGAGCGATCTCGACAAACTCGTCCTTATATCTCGTTACTATTTTTCTCTTTTTAAATGTTCCGTCCTCGTTGAGGGGCTCGTTGGCCTGCGCCACATAGTAGCCTTCCTCCTCGTCGGCGGTCATATATGAAACCTCGTCGGTAACCAGCTTTTTCTCCTTGTCCACCCTTCTGTAAGGCGTCTCGATAAAGCCGTACTCGTTGACCTTAGCGAATCCGCTCAGCGAGTTGATAAGTCCGATGTTGGGGCCTTCGGGCGTCTCTATCGGGCACATGCGGCCGTAGTGGGAATGGTGAACGTCGCGCACCTCGTAGCCCGCGCGCTCTCTCGAAAGTCCGCCGGGACCGAGGGCCGACAGCCTTCTCTTGTGAGTCAGCTCGCCCAGTGGGTTGATCTGGTCCATGAACTGCGACAGCTGCGAGGAGCCGAAGAACTCCTTTATCGCCGATGTCACGGGTCTGATGTTTATAAGCGACTGGGGCGTGATTGCGTCGAGGTCCGAAGTCGTCATTCTCTCGCGCACGACTCTCTCCATTCTGGAAAGGCCGATCCTGAACTGGTTCTGGAGTAGCTCGCCCACGCTTCTGATACGTCTGTTGCCCAGATGGTCGATATCGTCCACCGAGCCGACGCCGTTCGCCAAATTTCCTATATATGAGATCGAGGCGATGATATCGTCGATCAGCACATGCTTGGGCTGCAGCTCGTCGCGTCTGTCCTCAAGCAGGGTCTTGAACTCGTCGGAGTTGGGGTCTCCCGCGCTCTCAATGATCTCGTCAAGCACCGTCCTTCTGACGCGCTCGGTTATACCGCACTCTCTGGGGCTGTATCCGAGATCCTCGCCGGTCTTGTTCAGAACATAGTCGCGGACGTCGACCATATGGTTCGAGATGACCTTGGTCTGAGCGCCGTCGCACTCGAGAACAAGGGAGTTTATGCCGTGGGCCTCAAGCTCGTGAGCGACCTCGGGAGTGATCTTGTCGCCCGCCTCGCAAAGTATCTCGCCCGTTATGGGACTGACAACCGTTTCGGCTGAGATCTGACCCTTTATTCTGGCCGAGAGCATCAGCTTTTTGTTGTACTTATATCTGCCTACCTTCGCCATGTCGTAACGCTTGGGATCAAAGAAGGTGCTGGTGAGCAGCGACTGAGCGCTGTCGACCGTGGGCGGCTCGCCCGGACGCAGCCTTCTGTAAACCTCGAGCAGTCCGTCCTCATGGGTCTTGGCGGTGTCTTTATCCATTGTGGCGGCAAGGCGCGCGTCCTCGCCGAACAGCTCTTTTATCTCCGCGTCGGTTCCGATGCCGAGCGCGCGGATAAGCACCGTCACCGGAATTTTTCTGGTGCGGTCGATCCTTACGTAGAATATATCGTTGCTGTCCGTCTCATACTCCAGCCACGCGCCGCGGTTGGGGATGACCTGAGACGAGAACAGCTTTTTGCCCAGCTTATCGTAGGTCTGGGAGTAATAAACGCTCGGCGAGCGGACCAGCTGCGAGACGATAACGCGCTCGGCGCCGTTTATGATAAACGTGCCCGAGGGCGTCATGAGCGGAAAGTCGCCCATGAATATCTCCTGCTCCTTGACCTCGCCCGACTCCTTGTTGATAAGCCTTACCTTTACTCTGAGAGGCGCCGCGTATGTCGCATCACGCTCTTTACATTCTTCAATATCGTACTTAGGTGTGTTTTCCAAGTGATAGTCGATAAACTCCAAGATAAGATTGCCTGTATAATCCGTTATAGGCGAAACGTCATGAAAGACCTCCTTCAGTCCCTCCTCCAAAAACCATTTGTAGGAATTAGTCTGAATCTCGATGAGATTCGGCATCTCGAGAACCTCGTTGATCTTTCCGTAGCTCATGCGGATATTTTCGCCAAGTTTCACAGGATGTGGCATAAAACTGATCACCTCTCGTAAAAATTTATATCAAAACCGCAAACCTAGCCCGGGAATCCGCGCATTTCAAAAGCGTGCCGGGCGATCATACGATTTTTAATTTTTTCAAAACTTAAACGGCGTTTTTCAAAACCGATTTTCATAATTCTTCCACCAAAATCCGCCGCGACCGCGCATAAATCACGAAAATTTCCCGATTCCCCAAAACCCACGTATCCACGCGGTTTTCGGGATATTGTCCCCGACGCCTCAAAGCGCCGATTCCGCAAAATATGCACAGTAACTCATTTTAAACAGATTATAATGATAACACAAAATAAATTCCTTGTCAAGCAAATATTTCAAAATTATTTAAAAAAATATTTTGAAGAAACATGATGATCAGCAATTAACGAATAGAACCCCTCTCAGTCTGCGGACAAGCCGCAGACAGCTCTCCCCAAGGGGAGAGCCGTGATAGCGAAATATTTATTTCTTTTTTATTCTCTTCCAGTATTCTTTGGCGGCCTGCTCGGTTTTGTTTTCGCCGAACTCGTAGTATATTTTGTCTTTTATATTGTCGGGCAGGTACTGCTGCTCAATATAATGGTTCGGATAGCTGTGGGGGTACAGGTAGTTCTGGCCTTTGGCTATCTCGCCCTCGCCGTCGTAGTGCTTGTTCTGCAGCTGCCTCGGTATCGGGCCGACATCAATGCTCTCGATATCTTTTATCGCCGCGTCCACCGCCATTATCGCCGAGTTGGATTTCGGCGCGGTGGCCAGCAGGATAACCGCGTGGGCCAGAGGGATCCTCGCCTCGGGGAAGCCCAGCATCAGCGCGCTGTCCACGCAGGCCTTTACTATAGATATCGCCTGCGGATAAGCGAGGCCGATGTCCTCGCAGGCGGTCACCATAACTCTGCGGCAGATAGACTGTATATCGTCGGCCTCGATCAGCCGCGCCAGATAGTGGACGGCCGCGTTCGGGTCGCTGCCGCGGATCGACTTCTGGAGCGCGCTCATCACGTCGTACTGATTATCGCCTTTTTTGTCAAACTGAAACGCCTTCTTTTGGGTGCACTGCTCGGCCATCTCAAGCGTTATCTCGATATCGCCGTTTTGATTCGGCTTTGAGTACATCACCGCAAGCTCAAGGGCGTTCAGCCCCTTGCGCACGTCGCCGCCCGATTTTTCCGCCAAATGCCCGAGCACATCGTCGCCGCAGATTATTTTTGAGTCGGGGAAATCATGCTCACCGACCCATTTCACCGCGCGGCGCAGGGCGCTCTCGATATCCTCCGCGGTGAGCGGCCTGAACTCGAACACCGTGCAGCGGCTCAAAATAGCGTTGTATATATAGAAATACGGGTTTTCGGTCGTGCTGGCGATAAGCGTTATTTTCCCGTTTTCCGTGTACTCGAGCAGCGACTGCTGCTGCTTTTTGTTGAAGTTCTGGATCTCGTCCAAATAAAGCAAAATACCGTTCTGACCGAACAGACCGTCGCTCTCTTTGACGATGTTTTTGATGTCCGAGACCGACGCGTTTGTGGCGTTGAGCCGATAGAGCGTCTTGTTTGAGGCTTTGGCGGCTATGTTCGCCACGGTGGTCTTGCCCGTGCCCGAAAGACCGTAGAATATCATGTTGGGGATATTCCCGCTCTCGATTATGTTTCGCAGTATTCGGTTTTTGCCCAGAATATGCTGCTGTCCCACAACCTCGTCTAAGGTCGCGGGACGCAGTCTGTCCGCCAGCGGGGTTTGATTGTAATTATTTTTATTCATAATTATTCATAAAAATGGTTACGGGACGCAGTTTGTCTGCTGTGTGCGGTTGATATCGTTATTATTTATTCATAGAGCGGGTGCTTGGCGCAGAGCGCTTGAACGCGCTTTGCGACCTCGTCGCGGTTGCCCTCGAAGTCTTTGATTATCATTGAGATGAGCTCGGCAACCTCGACCATGTCGTCCTCTTTAAAGCCGCGGGTAGTCACGGCGGGCGTGCCCAGTCTGATTCCGCTTGTCACAAACGGGCTCTTGGGATCGCCGGGGATCGTGTTCTTGTTGCAGGTGATTCCCACCTCGTCCAGCATATGCTCGACCTCTTTGCCGGTCAGGCCCTGCTTTATCAGGCTGACGAGCATCAGGTGGTTGTCGGTACCGCCCGAAACTATGTCTATGTCCCGCGCCTGAAGCGCCTCGGCAAGAGCGGAGGCGTTTTTCTTGACCTGCAGCTGATAAGCCTTGAAATCATCCGACAGGGCTTCCTTGAGGCAGACCGCCTTGGCGGCGATAACGTGCATAAGGGGGCCGCCCTGGCTTCCGGGGAACACGGCCTTGTTGATCATCGGGCCGTACTCCTCCTTGCAGAGGATCAGACCGCCTCTTGGTCCGCGCAGGGTTTTGTGGGTCGTAGTCGTGACAAAATCGGCATAGGGCACCGGGCTGGGGTGCAGACCCGCGGCCACCAGACCCGCGATGTGCGCCATATCGACCATCAGGTATGCGCCGACCTCGTCGGCGATCTCGCGGAATTTTTTGAAATCTATCTCGCGCGCGTAGGCGCTGGCGCCCGCCAGTATCAGCTTGGGCTTGTGCTCAAGGGCCAGCTCGCGAACCTTGTCGTAATCTATTCTGCATGTCTCGGGGTCAACGCCGTAGGGCACAACGTTAAAATATTTGCCCGAAATATTCACAGGCGAACCGTGGCTCAGATGTCCGCCCTCGGAGAGGTTCATGCCGAGATACGTGTCGCCGGGCTCCATAGCGGCAAAGAACACCGCCAGATTGGCGCTGGCGCCCGAATGGGGCTGAACATTGGCGAACTCGGCGCCGAACAGCTCTTTGGCGCGGTCCCTCGCCAGATCCTCGACTATATCAACGTACTCGCAGCCGCCGTAGTAGCGCTTTCCGGGATAACCCTCGGCGTACTTGTTGGTAAGGGGCGTGCCCATCGCTTCCATAACAGCGGGGCTGACAAAGTTCTCGGACGCGATAAGCTCGATTTTTCCGCGCTGTCTGCCGATCTCCTTCTCGATCGCCGCCTTGACCTCGGGGTCAGTCTTGCTCAGGTTCTCAAATTCAAACATTGGTTAATCCTCCAAAAATAAATTTTTAATATTTTATGTTGAAAAAAATATACTTTTTTATTATAATGTTAAATATAAAAATTTGCAAGGGGTATTTTGAGATATGAGAGAGAAAATTGCGGACAAAAAAGCGAGAGTTTTGGAGATTATTGATATTTTTAACGAGGTTTACGCCGACGCGGACTGCACGCTGGATTACATTAATCCGCTCCAGCTGCTGATCTCCACCCAGCTTGCGGCCCAATGCACCGACAAGCGGGTGAACATCGTAGCCAAAGACCTTTACAAAAAATATCCGGATGTGTACGCCTTCGCCAATGCGGATGAGCTCGAGCTCAGGGAGGACATACGCTCCACGGGATTTTTCAGGAACAAGGCCAAAAACATAATCGGCTGCTGCAAAATGCTTATCAGCGACTACGGCGGCGAGGTACCCGAGGCGATGGAAGATCTGCTGCGCCTGCCGGGCGTAGGCAGAAAGACCGCCAATCTGGTTCGGGGCGACTATTTTAAGATTCCCGGCATCGTGGTTGACACTCACGCCAAGCGGCTTTCAAACCGCATGGGCCTGACAACGAACAGCGACCCGACCAAGATCGAGTTCGACCTTTTAAAAATCGTGCCCGAAGAGCACCAGACCGCGTTCTGCCACCGTCTGGTCTATCACGGACGTGAATACTGCCCGGCCGGGCACCCGCGCTGCGGTGAATGTCCTATCGCTCATCTGTGCCCGAAAATCGGCGTATAAAAAACGTATATATATATAAAAGCGCGTATATAAGTATTATTGTGCCCGTTCGTGTCAAAAAACGGGCCTTTCGTGTCATAGCTATTGACACAGGGCTCAATTTGGCGTAAAATATTCGGGAAATATTTATTATTTTTCATTTAATAAGCACCGAATTTTTGAAAGGGGAATTGCAATGTTTGGTTTTATCGGAAAACAGCTGAAGCCATACGTCAAACTTGTGGTTTTGGTTATTGCTTTTCAAATTGGGCAAACGCTGCTTTCTGTTTATCTTCCAAGGATCAATGCGGGAATTATCGACTACGGAGTCGCAAACGGCGACATCGGATACATAATAAACAAAGGCATACTTATGATCTCTCTGTCGGTCATCCAATTCGTGTGCGCGATCGGCGTGGGCATTTTGGGCGCGAAGACGGCTTTGTCGATGGGGCGCGATCTGCGCAAAAAAATATATACAAAGATCTTATCCTACTCGCAAAAGGAGGTCGCCGTTTTCGGCGCGCCGACCCTTATCACGCGCGCGACCAACGACGTGGAACAGATCGTTCAGTTTCTTACGGTTGCGCTGACTGTGATAGTCTCCACTCCGATAATGTTTGTTATCGGAGTTATTATGGCGCTGGCGCAGAGTGTCGCGCTCTCCGTGGTGGTGCTGATAACCGTGCCTATTCTTCTTATTATCACAGTCATATTATTGTTATACATCGTGCCCTATTTTTCCAAACAGCAGGCGCGTATCGACGACACGAACGAAATTCTGAGAGACCAGATCACAGGCGTGCGCGTGGCGCGGGCTTTTGTGCAGGAAAATTTTGAAAAAAAGAGATTCGGCAAGGTCAACGGCGAACTGTACAAGATCGGTCTGGTAACGTCGCAAATACCCACGCTGATGATCCCGCTGTTTATGTTTATCGTAAACGCCGCGACCGTCGCGGTTCTGTGGTACGGCGGCCGGCTCGCGCTGAGCGGCAGCGTGCAAGTCGGCGAGATCATCGCCTTTATCACATATTTATCGTTTATTTTAACGGCCACGCTCTCGTCCTCTGTAGTGTTCATCATGCTGCCCAGAGCGCAGGTTTCCGCAAAACGCATCATCGAGCTGCTAAACGCCGAAAGCTCGATCGAAGAGCGCGAGGATCCCGTTTCACACAACGATCCGCGCGGAGAGATAAGATTCGAAAACGTCAACTATTCTTACGCGCCCGACGACCCGGAGGTCGAGCCCGTGCTTAAAAATATTTCGTTCACGGCAAAGCCCGGAACCAAGACCGCCATAATCGGCTCAACGGGCAGCGGAAAAACCACGTTGCTCAATATTATACCCCGTTTGACCGACGCCACGAGCGGCAGAGTTCTGTTTGACGGCGTCGATGTCAAAAAACTTAAAAAAACCGAGCTTGACGCGGCTATCGGCATGGTTCCCCAGAAGGCGTTTCTTTTCGGGGGCAGTCTTAAACAAAACATGCTTTACGCAAAAAGCGACGCCGACGACAATGAGATATGGGACGCGCTCCGCGTGGCTCAGGCCGAGGAATTTATTCGCGAAAAAGAGGATGGCATAAACATGCGCGTATCGGAGGGCGGCGCGAATTATTCGGGCGGTCAGCGCCAGAGGCTGGCAATCGCAAGAGCGATCGTCCGCAGACCGAAGGTCTATCTTTTTGACGACTCGTTTTCGGCTCTGGATTACGCGACAGACAAAAAGCTGCGCGCCGCGCTTAAGGAGATCACCTCAGACGCGACCGTTATCGTTGTGGCCCAGCGCGTCGCCTCGATCAAAGACGCGGACAATATCATAGTTTTAAACAACGGAGAAATTGAGGATATGGGAACCCACAGCGAGCTCATCAAGCGCTGCGCCACTTATATCGAGATCGCCTCGACCCAGCCTGACAGCGAAACGGAGGCGAGCGCATGAGCAGATCAAAAACACCGAAAAAATCAAAAAGCATGAGAAATCAGAAAAATCAGATAAACAAAGGCTCCGTGAAAAGGCTTATCGGCCTCTTTGCCGCCTATAGAACATGGTGCTCGCTGATGATCGCCGCGCTCATAGTTTCGGGCGTGTTCACCGCGATAGGACCGCGCGTTCTGGGAGGCGCGACAGACTCGATCGTGAGAGGGCTCGGCGCAGGCGGCATAGACTGGAGAACATTCTTTTTTTGGGCGGGTCTCGCCATGCTCATATATTTCATGCAGTTTGTCACCAAATGGTTTGCCGGACGCGCGTCTGCGCGTATAACGGCGCGCATAGCGGCGGATCTGCGCGAAAAAGTTGAAAAAAAGCTGTGGACCCTGCCGCTTAACTACTATGACACAAATAAGCGCGGAGACATAATGAGCCGCGCGGCAAACGACGTTGACAATGTGGTCACGACGCTCAATCAAACCGGCGGAGATCTTATATATTGGCTGCTTATGCTTGTCGGCATGATAGTCATGATGCTCACGCTTTCATGGCAGTTAGCTCTTGTAACGATAGTTTTGATTCCGCTGTCGGGATTTATCGTAAAAAAATTATCCGCTCTTTCCGCTCCCGGCTTTATGAAACAGTGGCAGTACATGGGAAAAATCAACTCAAACGTTGAGGAAAGCGTCGGCGGACACAATATAATAAAGGCGTATAACCGCGAGAATGAATTTATCGAAAATTTTGACGCGCAAAACAAGGAGCTTTACAAAGCGTCCATGCGCGCTTCCGTTGTCACTAATATGATCCAGCCTCTGTCGCGCTTTGTTACCAACATTAATTATATTGTTGTTGCGCTTGTCGGAGCCTTAAAAATAATAAACGGAAGCATGAGCGTCGGTGAGGTGCAGGCGTTTATTCAGTATGCCAGACAGTTTCAGCAGCCTTTCACATCACTGTCGCAGATGGTCGGCACTCTGCAGTCGGGCCTTGTATCGCTGGACAGGATCTACGAGCTGCTTGACAGCCCCGATGAACCGGCTGATCCCGTCGACGCATGCAATGAGTATGAGCTGAAAGGTCAAATTGAGTTTAAAGACGTGTCGTTCAGCTACACACCCGACAAAAAGCTCATCGAGCATATGAACCTCACCGTAAAGCCCGGTCAAACTGTGGCGATAGTGGGCGGCACGGGCGCGGGAAAAACGACGCTGGTCAACCTGATCGAACGGTTTTATGAGATCGACAGCGGAGAGATCATTCTCGACGGTAGTATTGATATTCACAAGCTGAGTCGCGCCGCGCTCAGGCGCAATATCGGCATGGTGCTACAGGACACGTGGCTGTATGACGCAACTATCGCCGAGAATATCATATACGGCGTTCCAAAGGGCAGACATATATCCCGCGAGGAATTTCTTGACGCATGCAAGGCCACATTTGTTGACAATTTTGTGAAAACACTTCCCAAGGGCTACGCAACGATTGTAAATAATGAGGAAACAGCGGTTTCCGCGGGAGAAAAGCAGCTGATAACAATAGCCAGAGCTTTCCTGACGAAACCGAATATTCTTATCCTTGACGAAGCCACAAGCTCGGTAGACACAAAAACCGAGGCTCAAATACAAGAGGCGGTCAACAGGCTGCGCGAGGGCAGAACGAGCTTTATTATCGCCCACCGCCTGTCGACGATTCGCGGCGCGGATATTATACTCGTAATGAGAGACGGTCATATTGTGGAACAGGGTAACCATGAGGAGCTTATGAAACTCGGCGGAGAATACGCGAATTTGTACAGAGCGCAGTTCGCGGGTTAAAAAGTCAAATATTAACTAAAAGATACTGTAAAGTAGGATATGAAAAATAAGAGAAACTAAAAACAGGAGGTCAAAATTATGAAAATAGTGTTTTACAACACATCGTCAAAGGACGTTACGTCGCGTTCATCCGCAATGTTTTATCCCAAAAGAGCCGACTTATGGGACGATCTCGCGGAGCATTATCCGGAGCACGAGTTTTATTTTGTGACGTCAAACGGCGGCGGCATTCTCGTTGATATGGCGGAAGGCGAGATCTCGGCTTATCCGAAAAAGGTCAGGTACGTCATTACAAAAACGCAGGACAGCGCGGACAAGATCGCCGATATCATTATCGGCCTCGACCCCGACGCGGCGGTTGAGATATCAACCGCAAGCACGCCTATTGACTGGAACTTTATCAAGGATTCCCTTGTAGCCGAAAAGCTCCGCGAAAACGGCATACGCACCATATCGCAAACGCTGTTTTCGTCGCTGGCGTTTTATGACAAGTGGCGTTCGTCCATGGCGCTGCGCAATTACGGATTTAACGTCGCCGAAAGCGTTTTCGTCCACAACGACCAGTATTGGGCGGAAAGAGAAATCAAAAACATGACGAACAACGTATATAAGGAGTATATTTTATACAAAATCAGCCGTCTTAATTATCCCGTTATCATAAAGGGAACCATCGGCGCAGGCTCCACGGGAATCGAGATCGCCCAAAGTTTCGAGGATGCGAAGGTGGTTCTTAATTCCGAAAACAACAATGCCGACCTCATAGTCGAGGAAATGATACAGGGCGAGAATATCGGCACGGATATTTTCGGAGCGGACGGACAATACCACGTTCCCTCGGCGTACTTCAACTCCACTACAGACAAAAATATCTCCGATCCGTACCATCAGATCAAATTCGGTCCGGTAACGGCGGAAAGATATAATCTTAAGGAAATGCA
>CANPWW010000055.1 GCA_947585115.1 uncultured Monoglobus sp. | reverse complement strand
AGATCGATATGGGCTACTACAAATACCGCCAGACCTCGGCGGAGGAGGCCCTCGACCGTGTTCTGAGCACCGCGGGAGCCACATTGCCGCGGCGCGACGCCAACGACGCCAGAATAGTTAACGACGTTATAAACGGCACGGGCAGAGTTATCAACAACGCCGGAGAGGTCGGCGGTCTTATACCCGTAGAGTCCGAGACGAGAGTGTTTGAGATACCCGCCGACTGGCTGGCGGGCAGAGGCTATACCGGCATGGCCGAGACCGATATAACCGACAGCGGCTACACCGTTATTGAGGAATATGTCAACGACATGACCGAGGAGCTGAGCAAGACTCCGCCGACCAACGCCAACATTATTGTGCAGTCGCCCGCGATCGCGGCGCTTACCAATAACATAGAGGGCATGGAGGTCGACAACGGCGAATGGACGGTTATCACCGAGGGCGAGCCGTTGAGGTACAAAGCGACAGCGATAGCCCGAGGCGGAAACGAGGTCACCAAAATGGAGCTCTACGACCGCAACGCCAAGATCGGAGATTATGACGGCTCCGCGATAGATGACGAGATCAGTCTTTCCGCCGGAACGCATTATCTCACCTGCCGCGCCATAAACACACGCGGCGAAAAGACCCAGAGCACGACATCTATCGTTTATGTCAAGTCGGCGGCGGCTCCGGGCAGCTATTCGTTTGAAGAAATAAAGGAAAACGGATACACCGGATACGCAGGCAAGGGCGGCGCCTCGATGGACGAGAAGGGCGTCTACACGATATACGGCTCCGGAAGGCTCACCACCGACGCGAGCGACAGCTGCGGATTTATGTATAAAGAGGTCAGCGGCGATTTTGACGTGACTGTCAGAGTCGAGGAGATACCCAAGTTTGAGAACCAGCAGGTGAGCGGACTCATGGTGCGCTCGGGCATGAACCAGGGCGACATAATGGCTATGATAGGCGACGGCTGGGTAAAGAACGGCGAAAACGCCAGGATCCTGACCAGAAAGAGCGAAAAGAGCTCGTCTCAGGAAATATATTTCAAAGACAATAGCGGCGCGCCCGTTGACAATTCCGACGACAAACACAGCAAGAGCATGCCGAAATATATGAGGATCGAAAGAAAAGGAAACTCGCTGACATTCAGCGTGTCCAACATGGGTATCGATTGGACCGACAACGACCGTCAGCCTGTTACGATCGAGTATGATAATCTGCCCGAAACGATGTATGTGGGTCTCGCGACCGATTCGGCAAGCGGGGTTTCGGTAAAAGAATATTTCTCGACCGCCAAGTTCAGCAATCTGGTGTTAAACGGCGAGAGAGACGTTGAACCCCCGGAGAAGGGAGAGGTCCCGTTCTATGATGAGGATTTTTACAGCGCCGATTGGTTCTTCCCGTCGGGCAGCGGCCCAAAGAGTCTGGCTGAGACGCCTCTTGGCGGAAACATCGACGACGCGGCTCTGTTCTGGGGACCATGCTCCAGAGATTTCAAGCCTCAAAGCACCGGTGTTGTCAAAGCGACGGCGGACTTTTTCACCAGGACCACACCGAGGGTCGACCCGAATGCGGGCGCCAGATTTATGCTTCAGGGCATAAACGAAGCCGGCGAAACGGTCAAGATAAAGAGCGTCTACGCGCAGCACGCGCTGGGATTTTTCGAGGATTACGACGACACTCCCTCAAACCCGACGATCACTCCGACATCGGACGCCAAATATGATATAGAAAAGTGGTACAAGGTCGAAATGACCCTTGACTATAACACGGGCAAGGGAACGTATTCGTTCAAGCCCTATACCGAGTATAACTCGTCCACCGAAAGCTATGTGACGGGAGACTCGATATTCGACCTTGAATTTGACTTTGACACAAGCGTGGCGGTCAGCCAGCTGCATTTTGAGCGCCGGGGCGGTTTTGAGATGTATCTTGATAACGTCGGCGTAAGCGTTGAATAACAATATTTTTGAATACTATAAATTTAAAGAGGTAAAGTTATGTTTGATTTTGACAATTTTTGTTTCAGGTGCATGGGAAAGACAGAAAACGGCGTTTGCAAATCCTGCGGATTCAACAACGGCGAATACGAAACGCCTCCTCATCATCTGAAACCCAAAACAATACTCAACGGAAAATACTTGATCGGAGCGGCCATGGGCGTTTCCATCGGTGATGCTAAGAGCATTTGTCGGCGCAGCTGAGGCATGGCTAAACGCCCGCGGTACATACTCGTGTTTGATGTAAAGCTGCACGTGCGTGGCATATCACAGTTTAGGTCTACAACTCGTACATTTCAATAAATGTCGCGGACATGTCCTACGCCGACCGGAAAGGCGCGGCGATCAGAGAGACATCGGTATATTTAGGAGGCTATATGAGCAGAAAAAGAAATATTTCAACAGGAAAAGCCGTGATAACGGGGATCGTGTCGGGCGCGATTTTGGTGCTTGCCGCCGCTTTGGTTATAACGGCGTTCAGGCATGGCGGCGCGAAAGAAGGTGCTTCGGCAAATAACGGAAACACGGAGCAGAACATTCGAGCGGAAGAAGCGGTCGTGACCGAGGCGCCGACCTCTGCGCCGACCGAGACGCCCGGGCAGGCAGGAGCCAGAGGAACCTGGCAGCCGATCCCCGAGAGCGTGGTTTCGGAAATAACGGGCGTTTCATATCCGGCGGACGGCAGCGCGGTTATATCGCTTGACGAACTGGCGTATCTCACGATACCTTACCGTGATTTTGACGGCGGCTCTCAAACGGGCGAGATGATCGTGGCGAGAGACCTGGCCGACGAGGTGCTCGACATATTCGCCGAGCTCTATGAGATCGGCTATCCGATCGAGCGTATGCGGCTGGTTGACAAATACGGCGGCAGCGATTTCGCGTCGATCGAGGAAAACAACACGTCGGCCTTTAACTACAGAATGTCGACCGACGGCGGGACATCCCTTTCGAAACACGCGTTGGGCCGCGCTATAGACATTAATCCTCAGATAAATCCGTATGTAAATTCAAACGGCACCGGCTCCCACGAGAACGCGGCCGAGTATTGGTCAAGAGACATCAGCTCGTGGAGCGACGAGACAGCTAAACGGGCGTATATCGGCCCGGGCACGGATATATACAGAATATTCGCGGAAGAGCACGGCTGGGAATGGGGCGGAAGCTGGGACAGCTACCGCGACTATCAGCATTTCCAGAAATTTAATTAAAACGCGGGACGCATTATTTCGGAGGTTATATGAATCAGGATTTCACGCGCGGCGCGATTTTAAGCAAGCTTATAGGGTTTGCTCTGCCAATGCTGCTGGCCCTGTTTTTGCAGGCGATGTACGGCGCGATAGATCTGCTGGTCGTGGGCAGGTTCGGAATATCCGCCGATGTTTCGGCGGTGTCCACCGGAAGCCAGATAATGCAGACGGTCACTTTCATGATCGAGGGAGTGTCTATGGGTATCACCGTTCTGGCGGGCCACAGGATCGGCGAGGGCAACAACAAGGAGGCGGGCCGCGTGATAGGCAGCGGTATAGCGCTGTTCGCTATTATCGCGGCGGGCGCCACCGCGGTTATGCTCGCCTGCGCCCGTCCTTTGGCGGCGCTCATGCGGGCGCCCGAGGAGGCGTTCGGCAGGACTGTGACTTATATATTCGTCTGCTCCGCGGGCATGATATTCATAGTGGCGTACAATCTGGTCGGCAGCATATTCCGCGGCGTGGGCAACTCCCGCGTTCCGCTTATGACTGTGGCGATCGCCTGCGCGTTTAACATAATCGGCGATCTGGTTTTCGTCGCGGGCTTTAAGATGGGCGTTGCGGGCGCGGCGCTCGCGACCGTTATGGCGCAGGGCGTCAGCGTGCTGCTGTCGCTCATCATAATAAAGCGCGTGAAAATGCCGTTCAGGCTCACCCGCCGCGATATACGCCTGCGCAAAAGAATTGTCAAGCGTATCCTTTTTCTCGGTATTCCGATAGCGCTTCAGGACCTGCTCGTCAGCATATCGTTTCTGGTTATTCTGGCGATCGTCAATTCTTTGGGCCTTGTGGCGTCGGCGGGAGTCGGTGTGGCCGAAAAGCTGTGCGCGTTCATCATGCTGGTGCCCTCGGCCTATATGCAGTCGATGTCCGCGTTTGTGGCGCAGAACATCGGCGCCGAGAGATACGACAGGGCAAAGAAAGCGCTGCTCTGCGGCATTTTGTCGTCGCTGGCGGTGGGCGTTGTGATGTTTTACGTTTCGTTTTTTGAGGGGGATAAGCTTTCAACGATATTCACAGGCGACCCCGAGGTCATAGCGGCGGCCGCGAGCTATCTAAAGGCGTATGCGTTCGACTGCATATTGACTTCGTTCCTGTTCTGCTTCAGCGGATATTTCAACGGCTGCGGAAAAACGATGTTCAACATGGCTCAGGGCGTGCTTGGCGCGTTCTGCGTGCGCATACCGGTCTCGTATTTCGTGAGCCGCATAGCGGGCGTGCCGCTTTTCTACATAGGTCTCGCCACGCCGTGCTCAACGATAGTGCAGATCGTTCTGTGCCTGATATATTTCATGATAACCGAAAACAAAAAGCGCGTCGGGGCGCTTGAATAAGGGTGATACAATGACAAAAATTTTTCTTTTGGGCGACTCGATCGTGACCGCCTACGGAAAGGATTCGGAAAACATAATCGGCGGCTGGGGCGACCACCTCGGCTGCTTTTTCGGGGATGAGATTTTGGTGATCCCCTGCGCCAACGGCGGCAGGAGCACCAGAAGCTATTTAAACGAGGGCCGATTTATCGACAACGGAAAATTCACAAAAGATATGTTTCCATACGGCGTCGGCCCATGCTATGATCTGATGAGCAGCGGAGATTGGGCGCTGATCGAGTTTTGCCACAACGACGATGATTCGGCCCGCCGAGAAAAGCGCGAGGCGCGTCACACGCCGCTGGGAGAGCCCGATGAAAACGGAACCTATCCGAGCGTTATGCCCGAGGGAGACGCGCCCTATTCTTTCGCCTGCGGCGCGACGTTCAAGGGTTACTTAAAATTTTACATAAAAAAGATCCGTGAAAAGGGCGCGAATCCCGTATTGGTGACGCCTCCGCCCAGAGGCTGCTTTGCCGGCGGCATCATCGCGTCTGTGCCCGGGAACCACGGCGGCACGGACAAGTTCGGTGAATACGCCTACATACGTGCCATAAGGCAGGCAGCGGAGGAAGAGGATGTTCCGCTGATCGAGCTGTTTGAAAAGGCAAAGGGTTTTATTAATGAACTGGGTGAAAGTAAGTTCAAATATCTGCAGTCGATAAAGGACGCAGAGGGCAGGACCATCGGCGAGGCGCGGCTGGGCAGGCCCAAGCGCTGGCCCGGGGACTACGACAGGATCATGGAAAGCGAAGAGTACCGCGAAATCGACAATACTCACCAGAACCGATACGGCTCATATGTTTACGCGGGATTCATCGCGGAGGAAATAAAACAAAAAATTCCGGGTCTTGCGGAATATATTTTGGACGTTCCCTCAAAAACGGTCCCAAAGCCCAAAGGGCTTGCCCGATGAAGGCATTTAATTTTACGTTTTATTTTAAGATAAGCCGCTCGTTTTTCGGCGGCGAAAGGAGAGACTGTTATGACTGAAAATATGACAGAATTCAAGACGAAGCTTGAAAAAATATTAATCAATGTGGCGAAGGGATTTGACGACTATATACCCGAAACCGGAAAAACCAGAGGGGCTGTGCTGTATTTTGAAACGCCATGCGAATGGGCGAAGGTATGCTTTTTCGATGTTTCCCGCACATCCGATAAGACGCTGCCCGATGTGCGCGTGCTGTCCTTCGGCGCAAAATTTCCCGACGACAGCGGAAGGAAAATGTCGAATTATGTTTTTAAAGGAAGCAAAGCCGATATGCTGGAGTATATAAAGTCAAGCGAATGTCTCAGCGAGACGCTCAAAGCCATTGAGGAATTTGATGAAAAAATCAGGATACACGATTAAAAAACCGCGGCGGCGCCCGCGGTTTTTCCTATTTTATTTGAAAAGTGATAATTTATAATGATCAAATACTTTTTCCGCAATATTTTTATCGGTATAATTTTATGATAAGTTCCTTCTTAATTTTGACATTCAGTAAATGTCATTTATTACTCAATTATATCACAAAATATTTGATATGACAAGCACTAAATGTCAAAAGAGGGTGTTATTATGTTTAAAAATAAAGCGAATAACGGAAAACTTAATTTATGCGGTGAAAACGTGGCGAAATTCAGGGCAAGGTTATCGCCTTGGGTGTCGCAGAGAGCGCTCGCCGACAAGCTGCAGTTATCGGGCATTGATATTGATAAAAACGCTGTGCAGCGTATCGAAAGCGGCAAGCGGTTCGTGACGGATATAGAGCTTGTCGCCTTAGCCGAAGCCCTTGACGTTACGATTGAGGATCTGGTAAAAGACAGACATAAATAAATAAAAACCGCGGCGCCGCCGCGGCTTTTGTTATGCGTTGTTTTGTTTTTGGCGCGTTTCCATGTTTTTGGGAAGAACCAAATTCAGAATAACTGCGGTCAGGAACACCACCGCCACGCAGTTTTCGGCGAAAACGCTGTTGATGATCTTGGGAAAGATCGCGAATATCTCGGGCACTTGGGTGAAGCCCAGACCGATGCTCAGCGAGAGCGCGGCTATCGTTATGTTTCTTTGGGTGTAGCCGCAGTTTCCGATCATTTGCAGACCGCTGACGACGATCGTGCCGAACATCATTATCGTGCAACCGCCCAGCACCGCGTCGGGCATGGTGGCCAGCAGCGCGCCGAATATCGGGAATATTCCAGCGAGTATCATTATCACGGCGCCGGTCGCGATAGCAAAACGGTTCACGACCTTTGTCATCGCCACCAGACCCACGTTCTGGCTGAACGAGGTGATCGGCATACAGCCGAAACACGCCGAGAGCGCGCTGATAAATCCGTCGCAGGCGATAGAGCCCGAGATCTCCCTGTCGGTAACGTCGCGGCCCAGACCGCTCGATGCCAGAGCCGAGGTGTCGCCTATCGTCTCGGTGGCGGAGACAAGGAAGATCAGCGTCACCGAAATTATCGCGTTGAGATTAAAGACCGGTTTATACGGCAGTACCGAAGGCAGCGCCACGACCGAGGTGCCTTTGAGCGACTCGAAGTCCACCGCGCCTATGACCGCCGCGAATATGTATCCCACAACAAGGCCGAACAGGACCGAAAGCTGCTTCCAGTACGACTTGGCGAAGATGTTAAACAAGATGCACGCCAGAAGCGTCACGCCGCCCAGTATCCAGTTGGTGGCGGAGCCGAACTGCTCGCTGCCGCTGCCGCCTCCGAACGAGCTCGCTCCCACCGAGAGCAGCGAAAAGCCGATGGCGGTAACGACGCAGGCCGCGACTATCGGCGATATGATCCTGCGCCAGTATTTGGCGAACAGACCCAAAATTCCCTCAACGATACCGCCTATCATAATGGCGCCTATCGCGGCCTCATAGCCGTAGGCGGGGCCTATGTAGCAAAGTATCGAAACAAACGTGAAGCTGATTCCCATAACGATCGGCAGTCCAGATCCCAGGCGCCAGATCGGAAAAAGCTGGATAAGGCTTCCGACTCCTGCCACGATCATGGCGGTCTGGATAAGCCGCGCCGTGTCGTGATCGCTAAGGCCGCAGGCTCCCGCCACGATGATTATGGGCGCGATATTCGCCACGAACATCGCCAAAATGTGCTGGAGCCCGAAGGGCACCGCCTTTCCGAGAGGCACTCTGCCGTCAAGCGTGTAGATGTTCTCGACCGAGGCGGGTTTCTGCGCCTTGTTTGATTTTTCTTTTTTCATAAACTATTCCCCCTGCTCCCTGAAAATAACTTCTCCGGTGTCCGCGTTCATACCGTCCACAATGGCGAGGGACTCGAGATCATATCCCATATCGCGTATGATCTTTCCGCCGGGCTGGAAACCCTTTTCGACCGCGATCCCTATTCCCTCAACGCTGGCGCCCGCCGCCTCGGCTATCGAGATCAGACCTTTGAGCGCGCAGCCGTTGGCGAGAAAGTCGTCTATGATCAGGACCTTGTCGCCCTCGTTTATAAACTTCTTGGACACGATCACCTGATTCGTGCGCTTGTGGGTGAACGATTCGACCTCTGCTAGGTACACTTCTCCGTCGATATTGATAGATTGAGATTTTTTGGCAAACACCACCGGCACCCCAAAATGCCTCGCCGCTATGCAGGCGATGCCTATGCCCGAGGCCTCGATGGTGAGTATTTTGTTTATCTCTTTGTCCGCGAACCGATTTTTAAACTCTCTGCCCATTTCCTCGAACAGATCAATGTCCATGCGGTGGTTCAGAAAGCTGTCGACCTTCAGAACCCCGCCCTCTTTTACCACGCCGTCCCGCGTGATCCTCTCTTCCAAAAAGTTCATAACTGCCCCGCCTTTCCATAAAATGATGTTAATTAGAATTATACATTTTTTGCAATATATTGTCAATAAATAAATACGGCTTTTTACTCAAATGGAGCAAAAAGCCGTATGAGGCGTCATTATCTTTTTTTGTACGGGTCGGCGGAGGATCTTATTATTTTGAGGTCGGGGAACCGCTCTTTGAGAAAGTCCTCCATAAAGCCGCATATGATATTCTCGGTCTCAAAATGTCCCGCGTCGATCAGGTTTATGCCCAGCTCCAGCGCCAGCTGCGCCTCGTGGTGCTTTATTTCCGAGGTAATATAGACGTCGGCGCCCGCGTTGTAGGCGCAGTAGATCAGATCTCCGCCGCTGCCGCTGCATACCGCCGCGGTGGTGACGACCTCGGACGGGTCCCCCGCATAGCTTATCGCGGCGCAGCCCAGCACGCTCTTGACATAATCAACATAATCCGCCAGCTCGGTGGGAGTGTCCAGCCGTCCGACCCTGCCGATGTTGTCAAGGGGCTTGCCGCCGCCGTCAACGCACTCAGAGTCGAGAAAATGCCGCGTGTCAACTATGTCCAGCTTGTCGCAGAGTATGTCGTTCATGCCGCCGTCCGCGATGTCAAAATTGGTGTGGGCGCTGTAGAGCGCGACGTCGTTTTTGATAAGATTGATGATAACGCTGCCGGTCACGTCCTGCTCGATAACGCGGTTTACCGAGGTGAAGATCAGCGGATGGTGGGTTATTATCATATCCGCTCCCTTGTCTATCGCCTCGCGGACATTGCGGCTCGTGCCGTCAAGCGCGACATAGACCGCGCTAACTTTCTTTTCAAGATCGCCGACCATCAGCCCCACGTTGTCCCAGGGCTCGGCCAGCTCCCGCGGAGCCAGACGCTCGATATGATCCGCGATCTGTTTAACGGTTGTTGACATAAGATCACTCCTTTGTTTTTTTACTATTGTTGTATTTATACGTATATATACGGGCGGATAATATCCGCCCCTACGGTGTTTTGCATACTATTGTCCTATTCACTATTCGCAAATTACTAATCACTACGTTCGTAGGGGACGAGACGACCCCGGCGTCCCGCAGGGTGGGCGGATAATATCCGCCCCTACCGCAAGCGGCGGATAAGCTAAGACAATTTTGACAGTATATCTTTTGTCCGCTCAAGCTCAGCTTTCGCCTCGGGCGACGCGGCGCGGCTCAGTCCGCTTATTTTAGCCTCAAGAGCGTTTGTCAGATTTTTGAGATATTTGTCGAAATGCTCGGGTTTTCGCGCGAGCAAATCACGCCCGGCAAGCCGCTCGTGAGGCTCAAGCGGAGCGTGGGTCATCTTTGTCGGCGATATCGAGATTATATTGTATATCTTGCCGCCCTCGGCCGCCAAACGCTCCCGTATATCGGAATATCCGCTTTGGTATATATAATCGCGGAACTCGGGCACCGACGACATAGGCTGCGCTATGATCAGCTTTGCGGCGCTCACAACTTCCGGCGAGTGTTCGAGTATTTCCGCGATCGTCTCGCCGCCCATTCCGGCGATAATAATCGTGTCTGCCTTATCCCCGGGCGTCAGAGTTTCAAGCCCCGCGCCCAATCGCAGCGAGATCATGCCGCTCACGCGGTGCTTGCGCACGGTCTCGGCGGCCCGCGTGAGAGGGCCCTCGGCTATGTCCGAGGCGATCGCTCTTTTCGCTTTTCCCCGCTCGATCAAATACACGGGAAGGTAGGCGTGGTCGGTGCCGATGTCGGCGGCCGCCTCAGAATTATTTACGAGCTCCGCTATGGTTTCAAGCCGCGGCGTTAGTTTTATCATATAAATTTTCCTTTTCTTCAATAATATAATTAATATATAATAAAACGGATAATTTGTCAACGCGGAATAAATAAAAGGAAAAAAGAATTTTTTGTAGAATATTAAACATAGGAGTGATTTTATGAATGTCAGAGAGATGATCGAAAACCGAGAGCGCGAGTATTTGTCCGCGGGAGCGGCCCTCAGCGCCGAGTCAAAGGGCAGACGCGAGAGCGAGGAGCCCTGCGAGCTGCGCACCTGCTTCCAGCGCGACCGCGACCGCATCATCCACTCAAAGGCGTTCAGACGGCTCAAGCACAAGACGCAGGTGTTCCTGTCGCCTCAGGGTGACCACTACAGGACGCGCCTCACCCACACCCTCGAGGTGGCGCAGATCGCCAGAACCATCGCGCGTGCGCTTTGCCTCAACGAGGATCTGACCGAAGCCATCGCCCTCGGGCACGATCTGGGGCACACGCCATTCGGGCACGTGGGCGAGAGAGTGCTTGACAACATTTGCCCAAAAGGATTCAGGCACAACGAGCAGAGCCTTCGGGTGGTCGACGTGCTGGAAAACGGCAAGGGGCTTAACCTCACCTGCGAGGTGCGCGACGGAATAATAAATCACACGGGCAGCCGAAAGGCGGAGACCCTCGAGGGCAGGATCGTCGCGCTGTCCGATCGGATAGCCTACATAAATCACGATATCGACGACGCGGTGCGCGGCGGAGTGCTCAGCGAGAGCGACATACCGTCCGACTTCTCCGCGGTTCTCGGCGGCCGCCACTCGGTCAGGATCGACACCATGATAAAAGCAGTCATCAGCGAGAGCGAAAAATCGGGGGACATCGCCATGGAGCCCGAGGCCCACGCGGCGATGACCGGGCTTCGGCAGTTTTTGTACGATCGGGTCTACACCAATCCCGAGCTGGAGATCGCGGCCGAGGATGAAAAAGCAAAGAATATTATAGAGAGTCTTTATGAAAAATTTTTAAACGATATTGATCTGATCCCGCGCGAGACGCGGGAAAACAGCAGCACCGACGATAAGCACATAATCACCGCCGACTACATCGCGGGCATGAGCGATCCGTTCGCGGTCAAGCGGTACGAGGAACTGTATGTTCCAAAATTCTGGGTAAAATAAAAGGAGGCGATCCCGATGGCAGACAGCGATTTTCAGAGCTTTCTTGACGAGGTCGTGATGAGAAACGACATTGTTGATATAATATCGGGTTTCACCACTCTGAAGCGCAGCGGAAACAACATGATGGGTCTGTGTCCGCTGCATAACGACAAAAAATCCCCGTCCCTTTCGGTCTCGCCAGACAAGCAGATATTTCACTGCTTCGGCTGCGGAGCCGGAGGCAGCGTTATCCAGTTTGTCGAGGCCGCGATGAATCTTGATTTTATGGACGCCGTGAAGTATCTGGCGGATCGGGTGCATATGGAGATGCCCAGCACCCGCGGCGGAGGCGATAAGCAGAAGCAGCTGTTGCTCTCCAAGAAAAAGGAGCGGCTGTATCAAATAAACGCTATGGCGGCAAGATATTATTTCGACTGTCTGTCAAAGCCCGAGGGAAAGCCGGGGCTCGATTATTTAAGAGAGCGCAAGCTCAAAAATTCCACGATAAAAAAATTCGGCATAGGCTACGCGCCCGAGGGCTGGACCGATCTTTACGACTATCTGAGAGCGCAGGGCTGCGCGGAGGGCGACATGGAGGACGCGGGCCTTATCAAGCGCAGGCAGAACGGCACATACTATGACGCGTTCTACGACGGCAGGGTGGTGTTCCCGATAATCGACGTCCGCGGCAGGGTGATAGCCTTCGGCGGCAGGATAATCAAAGACGGGACCGACGCGCCCAAATACTGGAACACGCCCGAGACTCTTATATTCAAGAAAAAGGACAACCTGTTCGGACTCAACCTTGCTAAAAACGACAAGTCGGGACGGCTGCTGCTGATGGAGGGCTACATGGACGTTGTGGCGCTGCACCAGAGCGGATTCGGAAACGCGGTGGCCTCGCTGGGCACGGCGTTCACTCCCGAGCAGGCGCGGCTTGTCAAGCGGTACGCGCCCCGCGCGGTGCTGTGCTACGACAACGACGAGGCGGGCATCAAGGCCACGCTGAGAGCGGGCGACATATTGTTTGACGAGGGCGTCAAGGTCAGGGTGCTGACCGTTACCGACGGCAAGGATCCCGACGAGTTTATCAAAAACAAGGGCCCCGACATGTTCTCCGTGCTGATAGAGCGGTCGCGGCCGCTGATCGAGTATAAAATCGACGGTATCAGAGAAAAATATAACCTAAACGATGTGGACGATAAAGTGGACTTCACACGCGAGGTTTCGGAGGTTTTGGCGCGGATAAAGGACGCCGCCCAGAGGGAGATATACGTCGGGCGCCTGGCCGAGGAACTCAAGATAAGCGCCGCCGGCATCATGGCCGGGATATCGGAGATCGAGCTCAAAAACGCCGAGACCGACCAAAGGCGCCGGGAATCGGAGCGGCTGCGCAGGACTATGCACAAGCCGCTGCCCGAGGAAAAAAACGTGCGCGGCGTGTATTGGGCAGAGCGGTTCCTGCTCAACCTGATGTGCGACAAGCGGGTGATAAAAAAGGTTCTGGAAAGCGGCCTTACGCCCGATGATTTCGTGTCCGAGCCGGCGCACAAGCGGCTGGCGGAGCTTTTGATAAGCCTCGCCGAGAACGGCGCGGTGCCCGAGCCATCCGATATAATAGGAAGATGCGCTCCCGAGGACGCGGGAACGGTCTCGGATATACTTATGAACGACAAGGAAACAAAGGACAAGCTCCTCGCCTGCGCAGGGCCGATCGGAATTCTGGTACGGGCAAAGGAGGAGCGGCAGCGGCTGAACGCCGCGCAGGATGACGAGCAGCTGAGACTGCTCTTTGAAAAAAAGAAAAACAGAAAAAATGCAGCCGGAGGTGCAAAATAATGAGCAGTAAAAACGATGACATGAACAAAAAGACGCCGGAGACCAAACCCGATATCAGCGTCGCCAAGAAAAAGGCGCAGATTATCCAGGGCCTGCTCGATGAGGGCAAAAAGATGGGTATGCTGGAATACAAGACCGTGGCGGACAAGCTTGAGGAACTCGAGCTTGAAGCCGATCAGATGGACCGCATCTACGAGATAATCGAGAAGCAGGGCATCGAGATCGTGGGCAGCATAGACCCGGAGCCGGTAGTCGACGAGGCGGACCGCGTGACCGAGGAGGAGCTTGAGGACATGTCGGTGCCCGACGGCGTCAGCATTGACGATCCGGTGCGCATGTACCTCAAGGAGATAGGCAAGGTAAACCTGCTGACCGGCGAGGAGGAGGCCGAGCTGGCAAAGAAGATGAGCGAGGGCGACGTGTACGCCAAGCGTAAGCTGGCCGAGGCGAACCTCCGTCTGGTCGTCAGCATAGCGAAACGCTATGTGGGCCGCGGAATGTTGTTCCTCGACCTGATACAGGAGGGTAACCTGGGTCTTATCAAGGCGGTGGAAAAGTTCGACTACACCAAAGGCTACAAATTTTCGACCTACGCCACATGGTGGATCAGGCAGGCCATCACAAGAGCGATAGCCGACCAGGCCCGAACCATCAGGATTCCGGTTCACATGGTAGAGACGATAAACAAGCTGGTGCGCGTTTCGCGTCAGCTGGTGCAGGAGCTTGGCCGCGATCCGCTGCCCGAGGAGGTCGCCAAAGAGCTCAATATGCCGGTCGACAAAGTGGGCGAGATACTCAAAATCGCCCAGGAGCCGGTTTCGCTCGAGACCCCGATAGGCGAGGAGGAGGACAGCCATCTGGGCGACTTCATCAGAGACGACGACGCGCCCGCTCCCTCCGAAGCGGCGACATTCACGCTGCTGAAAGAGCAGCTGGTCGATGTGCTCAGCACCCTGACCCCCAGAGAAGAAAAGGTGCTGCGCCTCCGCTTCGGCCTCGACGACGGCAGAGCCAGGACCCTCGAGGAGGTCGGCAAGGAGTTCAACGTCACACGCGAGCGCATACGCCAGATCGAGGCCAAGGCGCTCAGAAAGCTGCGGCACCCCAGCCGCAGCAAAAAGCTGAAAGATTATCTGGAATAGTTTTTAATATTTTTTATATATTTAATCACAAAACATGATCTTTCGGCATACATAAACAAAGAGGTTAGTGATTAGCGAATAGCGAATAGAAACGGGCGGCCGAGGTCGTCCGCCCCTACGGCATTTTACACACCATGACCGTAGGGGACGGCGCCCTCGACGTCCCGGCTCGCCCCTTGGGGCGAGAATATAGATGGAAAAAGTGAGGCGAATTTGGAAATGGCGGACAATTCTAAAAAAATAATAATGCGCGTGTCGAACGTCAGCATTGTGATAAACATGCTGTTGTCCGCCGTTAAGCTGGTCGCCGGATTCGCGGCGAATTCCGGCGCCATAATCAGTGACGCGATACATTCCGCCTCAGATGTTTTCAGCACGATAATTGTTATGATAGGAGCGGGCGCGGCCGCCAAAAAAGCCGACCACGACCACCCCTACGGTCACGAGCGCATGGAGTGCATCGCGGCGGTGATCCTGTCGGCGGTGCTGTTTGTGACAGGTCTCGGCATAGGCTTCGACGGAGTGAAAAAAATCGCATCCGCGCGGTTTGAGACCCTCGCGATCCCCGGCGCGCTGGCGCTGGGAGCCGCGGCGCTTTCGATCGTCGTCAAGGAGGCCATGTTCTGGTATACCAGATACTACGGCAAAAAAGTCGACTCGACCGCCCTGATGGCTGACGCGTGGCACCATCGCAGCGACGCGCTGTCGTCGATCGGCTCATTTGTGGGAATTTTGGGCGCGCGCCTGGGCTTCCCCGTGTGCGACCCGATCGCCAGCGTGGTTATCTGTCTGTTTATCCTGAAGGCTGCCTATGACATATGCAAGGAAGCGCTCGACAAAATGGTCGACAAATCCTGCGACGACGAGACCGAGCGGGAGATGGCGGAGATAATCAAGCTCCAGGACGGAGTTGTAAGCCTCGACCTTTTGATGACGAGGATGTTCGGCTCCAAAATATACGTGGACGTGGAGATCTCGGCTGATGGCAATATCAGCCTGATAAGGGCCCACGCTATAGCCGAGCAGGTCCACCACGCGATTGAGCGCAGCTTCCCAAAGGTCAAGCATTGCATGGTCCATGTCAACCCGTACATAGAAAAAGTAAATATGTAAAGCGGCGCCTTAAATCACATAAACTTCATATTTTAACGACTTGATTATATAATTTACAGAAAGGAGTTGTGCTTATGCGCTTTGACGGAGAAATTACCCGAATAAACGGCAAAACCTTTGACGAGGAGCGAGCCTTATACGGACTGCATAACGCGGAGATCGCGGACTCAAAATTCAGCGGCCCCGCGGACGGGGAATCGGCGCTCAAGGAGTGCGGTAACCTTGTCGCGCGCGGCTGCGATTTTCGGCTGCGCTATCCGCTCTGGCACGTGACAAACGCCGAGATCGACAGCTGCTCCATGGCGGACACCTGCCGCGCGGCGCTCTGGTACGATAAAAATATATACATAACAAACTCAAAGCTGGGCGGCATCAAGGCCCTGCGCGAGTGCGACGGCTCAACGCTCAAAAGCTGCGAGATAGATTCGGTCGAGTTCGGCTGGTTTTGCCGCGGCCTGAGTATCTCGGACTGTAATTTAAATTCCGAGTATCCGTTTCTGTTCAGCCGCAATATGGAGATCGACAACCTGACAATGACCGGAAAATACTCGTTTCAGTATGTGGAAAACGCGGTGATCAGGAATTCGAATCTCAACACGAAGGACGCGTTCTGGCACAGCAAAAACGTCACGGTGTACGACAGCGTGATAGACGGCGAATATCTCGCGTGGTACAGCGAGAACCTGCGCCTCGTGCGCTGCAAGATAAGCGGCACCCAGCCGCTGTGCTACGCCAAAGGCCTTATCCTTGAGGACTGCGAAATGCGGGACTGCGACCTGTCGTTTGAAAAGAGCGAGGTGACCGCCGATGTGCGCGGAGAGATCACAAGCGTCAAGAATCCGCTGAGCGGCACCGTCACAGCCGACACCATAGGCGAAATAATCTTCGACGAACCTTGGGCTAAGGGCAACGTAGTGATTAGGAAATAGGGACTAGAGACTAGGACGAAAGTTGTATAATAAAAGTGGACACGCAAAAAAGAGAATGATATAATTAAATCAAGGAGCGTGTTAAAATGAGAAG
>CANPWW010000054.1 GCA_947585115.1 uncultured Monoglobus sp. | reverse complement strand
TCTTTAACATTATATCATATTTGGAGTTCATTTTCCTTTTTATTTGTCACCCATCAATTGTATCGTAACAAATTTTTATTTTTTTACAGCAAGCCGTTTTTGCGCAGTATCGGCTTCACTCTTTTAGTGAAAAGCGCCGCGATGACGCAGCTGAGAATATCTCCCGGCAGGGTCAGCAAAAAGCAATAGAGCATCACCGTGCCGATCGCTATCGGCGAGTTTATCACCAGGTTGCACAAGACATAATAATACGGCACACCGATCAGGTACACGCAGCCGATGCCCGCCAGCGCCGCGGCGAGCAGCCGCCCAAACGCCGGTTCCTCTCTCCTTTCGGCGATATATCCCGTGACATACGCGCCGAGGCAGAATCCGATTATATAGCCGAAAGTCGGCTTGAATACATAATATATCCCGCCGCCCTGAGTAAATATCGGTATGCCTATCAGCCCCATCGCCAGATACACCGCCGCGCTGAGCGCCCCGTATTTTTTACCGAGTATCAGCCCTGCCAGAACCAC
The DNA here is from genome assembly GCA_947585115.1 of uncultured Monoglobus sp. GTDB lineage: Bacteria > Bacillota > Clostridia > Monoglobales > Monoglobaceae > Monoglobus. The sequence continues at coordinate 16,103 of CANPWW010000054.1, read as the reverse complement.
AAACAGCGTTTGCAGCGTGAACGGGCACACAGGCACCGGAATTTTTATAAACGCCCCGACCGCGATAAGCGCGGTGAATATGGCGCACGCCGCCATTTTCTTTATTGTAAGTCCCGAATCATGCACTTTGATCTCCTCCTTGATGCTTTGTATTTCAGCGCATATTCGGGATTATAACACATTCGGCCCGGATTGTCAACCTTTTATATTATTTTGGTTTACATTATTTTTGTCTATCAGTCTGTAATTTATCTCGTCGGTCAGGTATTCTTTAATATAGTGAATATAATCAAGGTCGGGCACAAAGCCCATGCCGCGGCAGAACGAGTAATACACGTCCACACACTTGAACGAGTCCTCGAGACCCATCAGCGAGTCGGCGTCGATCTTCGGCAGGGACAGGACGGTCTTTCCGGATAAATATTCGCGCGCGTATTTCGCCCATTGGCTGTAGGCTTTTTCGACCGACTCGTCAAAATATATCCCGGTCAGCTTGTAGGCGGTCATGTTGTCGCACTCGAGCTTGTTTCGCCGACAGATAATCTTTAGGCCGCGCAGTAGGTCGATCCTGCGCTTTATGTCCACTTTTTCATAAAGGAATTCCGGCATCTCGGCGCCGCTCCACTGTTCCAAGATCTCGATCAGGTCACCGTCCAGCTCCACAAAGGCCGGGTCAAAATCGAGATACGCTTTGCCGAGACGCGCGCCGACCGATTCGAGAGACTTTTTGACGTGCTCCGGATACTCGGCCGAGAAAACATAGCCCGTGTCGTACATGCCTATCCTGCCCGCGCGGCCCGCGATCTGCCTGATCTCATAGGGCCGCAGCCTGCGGTAGTGCTTGCCGTCGTATTTTTTGAGCGTGGTGAACAGCACGCGCCTTATCGGGAGGTTGAGCCCCATGCCGATGGCGTCGGTCGCGACTATGACCTTGGTCTCGCGGTCCAGAAACATCTGCATCTGCTTTATCCTGGCGTGATAGGGCAGGGCGCCGTAGATAACGCTGCAGCTTATTCCGCGTTTTCTCAGGATATCGGCCAGCGCCAGAACCGTTTTTCGCGAAAACGCGATCAGCGCGTCGCCGTACTCCAGCTTGCTTATGTCGATGCCCGAAAGCGGCTCGCGCTGTTTATAGGCGCCTCCGCGCGGACTGTCGTCATACACCAGCGGAGCGCGGCGTTTGTAGTTTATGACCTTGTACTCGTCGCCGCAGTCCTCGATCAGTCGGATCAGGATATCAAGCCCCTCGGGCGCGGTGCAGAGATGTATCTCGTCGGCGCACATTCCCAATATGGCGCGGGTCCAGGCGCAGCCGCGCAAACGGTCGCCGATCATCTGGCACTCGTCGATCACGCACACCTCGTACTCGGTATGAAGATCGGCCAGCTCGACGGTCGAGGACATGTGGGTGGCGTAGGGATTGATGTCCTCCTCCTCGCCGGTCCGCATGCTGCAAAGCACGTAGTCATTCATCAGGGTTTCCTGTATCTCAAGCGCCAGCAGTCTGAGCGGTCCCAGATACACGCCGTTTTTCGCGGCCTTGAGCCGTTTCAGCGTGTTGTAGGTCTTGCCGGTGTTTGTGCCGCCGCAATGGATCACGAACCTGCGCCGCATGAGCCGCGCCGCGGGATAGAGCTGCTTGGGATTGGTGAGCAGCGCTTCCTCGATCTTGACCCTGATATGCTCGATAACGTACCTCTCCCTATATATCTCGGTCAGCGTCTTTGTTTTCAGCTCATCCGTGAAACGCTCGTCCGCAGCCAGGACCTCAATGTCTATGCGCGCCCTGTTCTCGTGCTTTCTGAAATATTGATTGTACTGAAGGACCTCCGCCTTCGCTATTTTGTATATGATATCGTCATACGGCACGGTTTTGAATATGTTTTTGATCTTCTTGTTCTGCGACTGAGGATAGTTCGAAAAATATATGTGCCTGAACTCGGCGAGCTTTTCTTTTAGCTGTTTGAGCGCGCTTTGGCTCGTCGGGCGGCGGCGGAACTTTCGGTAAAGATCCATCAGCTCGTCCCGACGGTTTGATATTCTGATCTTCTTGCGCTTGCGATATGGCCGCAGAGGATCTTCCTCGGTCACGATGTGCTTCTCCGAGTACGCGGCGTAAAGATGATTTTTTAAAAAACTTCTTCCGTTGTTTGAGTCCTGCAATTTATTTTCTCCCTTTGCCAAACTTGCGCCGCGCAAAAAACGCGGCCGTATTTATTTTAGCACACTCCGCGCGCGTTGTAAACCGAAATTTAAAAGGCGCGGCATTTCCGCCGCGCCGATATTCTGACTTATTTCAAATCCTTCATGTCAACGTTGTCCATATCGTCGAAGGTCTGGTTCTCGCCGACCATACCCCAGATGAAGGTATAGTTGCGGGTGCCTACGCCCGAGTGGATCGACCAGCTGGGAGAAATAACGGCCTCCTCGTTTCTCATAACCAGGTGGCGTGTCTCCTGCGGCTCGCCCATCATATGGAACACCACGTCGTCCTCGCCCAGCTCGAAGTAGAGATAAACCTCCATTCTTCTCTCGTGGGTATGGCAGGGCATCGTGTTCCAGTTGCTGCCCACGTCGAGCGAGGTCATGCCCATTACCAGCTGGCAGCTCTGGCACACGTCGGGATGTATGTACTGATTGATAACTCTCTTGTTGCACTCCTCAACGCTGCCCAAGGGGCGCTTGTTGGCCATTTCCATCGTGATCTTGAGCGTGGGATAGGCATGGTGCGCGGGAGCCGAGTTCAGATAAAAGTGAGCCGGCTTTGACGCGTCCTTGCTCTTAAACGATACCTCTTTGATACCCATTCCGGCATACAGGCCGTCCTTGTAGTCAAGGTCGTATTCCTCGCCGTCCAGGATAACCGTGCCGGGGCCGCCGATGTTGATAACGCCCAGCTCGCGGCGCTCCAGGAAGTAGTCAACTCCCAGCTCGTGGCCCGCCTCGAGAGACAGGGTCTCGTTTACGGGGCAGACGCCGCCGACGATTATTCTGTCAACGTGGCTGTACACCAGACGAACCTTGTCGGGCGTGAACAGATCCTGAATGAGATAGTCGTGTCTCATGCGGTCGGTCGTGTAATGCTTGGCGTCATCGGGATGCCAGGGATTTCTGATTTCAATATCCATAATATATCTCCTCCTTATAAATATTTTATTCTGATATGATTTTACCATATATCGGTGCCTTTTGCAAGCGGTAAATTAAATATTTCGAAAGACGGCGGGCAAAATCTTTGTTATTCCCTGTCGTCGATTATATTGCCGATCCCGGCGTTTTTGTCAACCAAGCCCATCGAGTACCTGCCGATAAACTCGGAGCCCAGCGCCGTGGCCGACTGCCGCCCCGCGACCTGCGACCGCCTCACCTTGTGGGCGCGCCAGTCGCCGCCGTTGTTGGCGTCGTTTAAAAGCAGCGGCTGAAAGTTGTCCATGGCGCGGGCGAACCTTGCCTCGGGCGTGGCGAAATTCTCAAAATCATCGAACAATTGCCGCAGCTCCCTCGCCTGGTCCTCGGGCAGCAGCCCGAAGATCCGTTCCGCGGCTTTTGCCTCGCGCTCCTTTTGGGTCTTTAAATTTTCCTCGTCGTAGGCGTAGGTGTCGCCCGCGTCGATCTCAACGATATCGTGGATCAGCGCCGTCATCATCGCCTTCGCCGGGTCGAACTCCTCGTTTGAATATTCTCTGAGCAGATATATCATCATCGCCATGTGCCACGCGTGCTCCGCGTCGTTCTCGCGGCGCGAGCCGTCCGACAAATGGGTCTGACGGAAGATCGACTTCTCCTTGTCAGCCTCGAGAATAAAATTTAACTGCTTTTCAAAACGCCCGCTGTCCATATTTCCACCTCGCTGTATATAATAAAATAATTATATCACAAGACAGAGCTTTATTCAATCATAAAAAATTTTAAAAAATATTTTACTTGTACAATTTTTGGCACCCCGAATATGTTATATTAGTATCGCAAAAGCAAAAACCTCTCCAATATTAAAATTTCTCTAAAGTTTGCGCCGCCTACGGAAAATTCCGCAGCCGGCGCTTACTTTTTTGTAATAAACAAAATTTACAGCGCGTATGGTATCCGTCCGCGTCTGCCTCGCCCCAAGGGGAGAGCCGGGACGTCGAGGGCGCCGTCCCCTACGACCGCGGTGCGCAAAATGCCGTATGGGCGGACGACTCGGCCGCCCGCCTGCCTCGCTTCTCGCCCGAAAGCATACGATACGTTGAAACTATCACCGCGGCGGATATAAAAAACGTCAGTATATCCGAAACGGGCATCGAGTAAAGCACTCCGTCAAGGCCGAAGAACCTCGGCAGCGCCAGCGCGAAGCCCACGCCGAACACGATCTCCCTTACCATGGACAGCATTGTGGACGCGGCTGCCCTGCCCATCGCCTGCAGGAATATGAACGCCGCCTTGTTTACGCAGGCGAAGATCATCATGCACAGATACACCCTGAACGCCTTTACCGCGAACTCGGCGTAATACGCGCTCTCGTTGGCGGCTCCGAACACCGCTATCAGCTGCCGCGGGCAGAGCTCCGCCAGAGCCAGAGCCGCGGCGCCCACCAGCGCCTCGCACACAAGCAGCATGGTGAACAGCTTTTTCACTCTTTCTTTAAGACCGGCTCCCATATTGAAGCCCACGATCGGGATACAGCCCGCCGCCATGCCCACGACGATCGAGATCACTATCTGGAAAAACTTCATAACGATACCCACGACCGCCATCGGTATCTGAGCGTACTGCTCCTGCGAAAAGACCGGGTCGAGCGCGCCGTATTTTCTTATCATGTTGTTTATCGCCGCCATAGCCGCCACCAGCGAGATCTGGGATAAAAAGCTGCATATACCGAGAGGTATTATCTTGGCGATCACCGCGCCGCTCGGTTTGAAGCTTGACTTTTTGAGACTGACGGTTTTTGTCCTTGTCAGGTACCAAACCGCCAGAGCCGCGGTTACGATCTGTCCGGCGACCGTGGCGACCGCCGCTCCCGTCATTCCCCATTTAAACGCGAATATAAATATCGGGTCGAGCACGATATTCACCACCGCTCCCGCCAAGGTCGACGCCATCGCGAATTTCGGGCTGCCGTCCGAGCGGATCACCGGGTTCATCGCCTGGCCGAACACATAAAACGGTATTCCGAGCGTGATATAAAAGAAGTATTCCTTTGAATACTCAAAGGTCTCGCTGTTGACCGTTCCCCCGAACACCGTAACTATTTGATCCTGCAGCGACAGATACACGATGCACAACGCAATGCCGCTTAAAACCGACAGCGCAACCGACGTGCCCACGCTCTTTTCCGCATCGCCCATGTTGCCTCCGCCGAGGCAGAGGCTCACAAAGGCGCAGCAGCCGTCGCCTATCATGACCGCGACCGCGAGCGCGATGACCGTCAGCGGGAACACCACCGTGTTGGCCGCGTTTCCGTACGAGCCCAGATAATCGGCGTTGGCGATAAATATCTGATCCACGATGTTATAGAGCGCGGCCACAAGCAGCGATATGATGCAGGGCACCGCGTACTTTCTCATTAAAACTCCGACTTTTTCCTCTCCCAAATACGAGTTTGATTCCTTCATTTTGACATTCCTTTCTTGCTTTTTTGAGCGGCGCTTTTTCCTTAAAAAAAACAGCGCGCAAATCCATCCGGATTTACGCGCTGTACGCCACTCGACTGATTTATTTTACCACAGGCCCGCCCGTTTTTCAAAGGCAAAAATGCACAAAATTAATATGGATTTTTCCATGCCTCGTTTTAATTTTTTATTATATCGGTTCCGTTTTATCATGTTCCGCCCCTTTTTTCAAGAAATTATTTTCCCGTACCGCAATAATATACTCTCTTTTCGCTTGACAAATTACCGATTTTCGGTCATAATGTTATTAAAAAATGTTATTAAAATATGAAGGAGGCGCCCGCATGAAACGCAGGATATTTAAAATTGTTTCGTTGTTTTTTATAATATTGCAGCTGCTCTGCTCGGCCGCGCCCATCGCCTCCGCGCGGGAACCGCTCGAGCTGACGCCCGAGGAGCAGGAATATGTTTCGTCGCACAAAACGCTCAAAATAGGCTATGTGCAGGACCGCGTGCCCGTGTCGTTTTCGGACGGGAACGGGGAGTTTGCGGGAATTTCCAGATATATTTTCGACTACGTGAGCGAGCTGTGCGGCATGGATTTTGAGTATGTGCCCCTGCCCGCCGGAGACGTCACTTATGACTATCTTTTAAGCGCGGATCTTGACCTGGTGTCAAGCGTTGAGTATAACAAAGAGAACCAAAAAGCCCGCGGCATTCTGATCAGCGACCCGTATCTTTCGAGCCGAAAGGTGGTAGTCGCGCGCGAAGGTCTGGTGTTCAGCCGCGACGCCGATATGACGATCGCCATATCCACCGGCTCGCAGACGCTCAGAAAGGTGCTGAGCGAAATGTATCCCCATTTTAAGCTCGTTGATTATCCCTCGATCGACGCCTGCTTTGACGCGGTCAACTCGGGCGAAGCCGACCTGATGATACAGAACCAGTATGTGGTGGAATACTGGCTGTCAAAACCGATTTACGAAAAACTCAAGGTCATCCCCGTGCCCGGTCTTGACGACCAGCTTTGCTTTTCCGCGGTAGTGAAGTTCGGCGAGAACAGCGAGCATTCCCAAGCCGAAGGCCAAACAATGATAAATATCCTCAACAAAACCATAGCGTCCATATCCGAGGACGAGATCGGAAGCTGCACCATACAGGGAATAATGGACAATCAGTATCAATTCACGGTGTCGGATTTTCTGTACCGCTACCGCTATGCCGTGAGGGCCTTGGCGCTGCTGCTGCTTGTTATACTGGTGCTGGCGTTTCTGCTTATCCGACTGTACATACGCTACACCAAAAATAAGGCTGACGCGAAAGCCAAAAACAGATTTTTGTCCACAATGAGCCACGAGCTGCGCACTCCGCTCAACGGGCTTATCGGATTAAATCAGCTGATGACCCGAAACGCGGACGACACCGAGCGCGTTCGCGGCTATCTCAAGCAGTCAAACGTGACCGCCAACTATCTGCTGTCGCTGGTAAACGACATGCTCGACATGTCGGAGCTTAAAGACGAGAACCCGACGCTCAGCAGCGAGACGGTGGAGCTTGAGCTCATGCTCAAAACCGTTGACACGATCGCAAAGAGCGCCATGTCGGAAAAAGGCCTGACCTACGGCCTTGAATACGACCTCACATGGCCGTATGTTTCAGGCGACGGCGCGCGTATCCAGCAGGTGCTGATGAATCTTCTGGACAACGCGCGGAAATTCACTCCGCAGGGCGGCAGGGTAACGCTGTCGCTCAGTCAGAAACTGACCGAGGGCGGCAATGTGCTGACCACGGCGGTCGTTTCGGACAACGGTTGCGGAATGAGCGAAGATTTCCAAAAGCAGATTTTCGACATATTCGCTCGGGAGCCGGGCACCGTTTCCAAAGGAAATCAGGGCACGGGTCTCGGGCTGCCCATAAGCCGCCGTCTCGCTCTGCTCATGGGCGGCGACCTGACATTCACCAGCCGCAAGGACGAGGGCAGCTCCTTCACGTTCACGTTCGCGGCGCCTCCCGCGGCGCCTCCGCAAAAAACCGACGAAGCGGAGCCGGCCGAAAAGAAAGCGCATCCTCGCATCCTCGCCGCAGAGGACAACGAGCTCAACGCCGAGATATTGATCGAGCTGCTGCGCGAAAGCGGTTTTGAGGCCGACCTCGCTGAAAACGGCAGGATCGCTCTTGATATGTTCTCAAAATCGGAAATCGGGGCCTACGGCGTTATACTCATGGATCTGCTGATGCCCGAAATGAACGGATTCGAGGCCGCCAAAGCGATCCGCGCCCTAAACAGGCCCGACGCGAAAATGGTGCGCATCTTCGCCTGCACCGCCAACACCTCCGACGAGGACAGAAAAAAAGCCGCCCAAAGCGGCATGGACGACTTTATCGAAAAACCCGTGGACATAAACGAGCTGATTAAATTGATAGGCTAACGAGCAGGACGGCAAAAGCGCCGTCCCGTTTTTTTATATTACTCTTTTCCGTTCCAGCAGTAGGTGCAGAGCTTACACTCGGGCAGGCCGATCGCCTCTATCATATCGTCAAGCCTGTTGTACATCAGCGACGTGAAATTCTGCTCCTTGCACATTTCGTCGACCATTTCCTTATAATTCCGGCTTTCGGGGTTCGCGTAATCCGCAAGCACCTCGTCGGGCACATCGTCGCCCTCGCGCTTTCTTATGGTGCGGCGCGCTATCAGGTCAAGCTCCGACTTTGAGCGCGAGAAATTCAGATACTTGCAGCCGAACATGATCGGCGGGCATGCGGGTCTGATATGCACCTCGGTGGCTCCGCTGTTATACAAAAACTCGGTGGTCTCTCTCAGCTGAGTTCCGCGCACGATCGAGTCGTCTATCAGCAGCAGGCTCTTGTCGTGTATCAGCTCCTTGACCGGGATCAGCTTCATCTTAGCGATCACGTCGCGCTGCGCCTGATTGGGCGGCATAAACGAGCGCGGCCAAGTGGGGGTGTACTTGATAAACGGACGCGAAAACGGTATGCCGGACTTGTTGGCGTAGCCTATTGCGTGCGCCGTGCCCGAATCGGGAACGCCCGCCACCATATCGGGCTTCACATTGTCGCGCTCCGCCAGCTTGTGACCGCAGTTGTAGCGCATCTGCTCCACGTTGACGCCCTCGTATGTTGAAGGCGGATATCCGTAATAGACCCAAAGGAACGAGCATATCTTCATCTCATCTCCCGGCGGCGCCACCGTCTCGGCGCTCTCGGGCGTCACGAACACGATCTCCCCGGGACCCAGCTCTTTATATGTGTTATATCCCAGATTCAGATAGGCGAAGCTCTCGAACGAGGCGCACATCGCGCCGTCCTTTTTTCCTATGACTATCGGCGTTCTGCCAAGTCTGTCGCGCGCGGCGTATATGCCGTCGGCCGTGAGAATGAGCATCGACATCGAGCCGTCGATCAGCTTCTGCGCCAGCTTTATTCCGTCAACTATGCTGTCGGCCTGATTGACGATCGCCGCCACAAGCTCGGTCTGGTTGACGCTGCCGCCGCTCATCTCAAGGAAGTGCGTCACGCCCTTGTTGTACGCCTTTTCAACAAGCTCGTCCATATTGTTGATCCTGCCGACCGTGGTTATCGCGAAGCTGCCCAGATGCGAGCGCACGATAAGCGGCTGCGGCTCGTTGTCCGAAATACAGCCTATTCCCGACGTGCCCTTCATCTTTTCAACGTCGCTTTCAAATTTCGTTCTGAACGGCGAGTTTTCGATGTTGTGAATGGCGCGGTCAAAGCCCTTGTCGCCGTGCACAACCATTCCGCCTCTCTTTGTGCCCAGGTGTGAATGATAATCTATTCCGAAAAACAAATCAAGCACACAGTCTTTTTTTGAAGTTACACCAAATATTCCTCCCATAGCAAACTCCTTTCATGCCGTAAGTTCACAAATCCGCCGACTGTATAGGCCAAATTGATCTTTTATTTTTGCTGATTTAATTATATACTGTTTCAAAATAAAATTCAACAATATTTTTACAAATTTTCGCAATTTTTATATTACGCCACCGGCAGAAGCTCGACCAGGAACACTGCGGCGCTGGCGCACAGCGCCACGGTTATGAGGCTTTTTCGGCAGTATGCCAAAATAAGCGCCGTCACAAATCCCGCAGCCGAGGCGCATTTGCCCGACGAGGCCGTGAGGATAGCGGGGAACACCATCACCGACAGCGTCACAAAAGGCACGTAATACAAAAACGAGCGGATAAATTTATTCTTTATTTCTCTGCGGATAAGCGTCAGCGGCAAAAGGCGGATCAGATATGTGACGATCGCCATCACCGCGATATATGTGTAAACACTCGGCTTCATGATAACTCCTCCTGTTGTCCGCCGCTTTCGTCGTCCGCGATCGGAAAGAAAAACGCGGCGGCGCCCGAAATAACGACTGTCAAAATAATTATCCGAAATCCCGAAGATATCTCTTTAAGCGCCGGAGCCGCGGCAAACAGCAGGCTCAGCAGCATCGAGATCACGACTATCCCGGCCACGACCCTGCTGTCGCGGGCGGGCGGGATGATGATCGCGATAAACATGCCGTAAAGCGCGATGCTCAGCGCGCTGACAACGCTTGCCGGAAGCAGTCCGCCCGAAACCACGCCCAAAAAAGTTCCTCCGACCCAGCCCAGCGCCGAGACCGCCACCAGCCCGTAAAAATAAAACGGACTGAGCCGTCCCTCGCGGCTGACCGAAACGCCGAAAATCTCGTCCGTCACGCCGTACGCCATAAAAAACCTGTGGAAAAACGGCGTTTTTTCATCTATTTTCTGCGACAGCGAGCAGGACATCAGACAGTATCTCAGATTTATCACAAACTGCGTGGCCGCCATCTCGGCAAGAGGCGCGCCGGCGGTGATAAGCGTGAGGCCCGAGAACTGCCCCGCGCTGGTTAGATTCGAGGCGGAAAGCAGCACCGCCTGAAAAACCGACAGCCCGCAGTTTTTCGCCATGATCCCGAACGTGAACGAAACTGCGAGATAGCCGAGAAAAATAGGTATGCCCGCTCCGACGCCCGCCGCGAAATATACGTGTCGTTTCATAAAAAATTCCCCTTTATATACAAAACCGAATTGCCCGTTTTAAGAGCAAAAAACATTGTACAACACAAACAAACCCCCGTCAACCAAAGATTTCCGTCCCACGCGCAAAAAAGACGCCCCCGAAAACGGAAGCGTCTCAACTCGAATATAACACTTTTTTGAACTTCACACCGATACCGCAATTTCATAGACAAACGGCAGTATTTCAAAACTCTGTTCAGACGGCTTTTTCTTAAGCCGTTTACTTTAATGATTACTGAATAAAACCAATTTATCTCCGGGCATAAGATTGACGTTTATTTTTGACTGATTTCCCGTAAACAATTTTACTCCTTGATTTGGTTTCACATATCCTAAAACTACAGATATGTTTTTAACATTTTCTGTGTTATTTGCCGTTGAGGCTTCATATACCGCCCTTATCAGCTCCTCCGCCGTACATTGTTTGGGAATATCCTCAAATAAGTTCGTTACGGATTTTACATATATTTCCATACTCTCATACGTTGTTTTATTATCTTCATCATACACTAAAATATCATTATACAAATCAAATAATGAATCCTTTTCACCTATCTGGTTTAACATTTTGCTTATGTACCTGTTGCTTATTACCACATTATCAACACTGTAACTGACAACAATATCGTGATTCTTAGGATTTAATATTTCAACTATAATATTAACATTCTCTAAACTAAAGGATTTATTTCTTTCCTTCCTGCGCGTTATGATACTCTGCACATTAATCAAGTTGGCTAAAGCGCCGGCATCAACCTCCTCGCTCGGAACAGTGTCATCAGATAATATCAATATACTCGTATTTTTGTTATACAAACTCAAACATTCGCTTATTTTTTGGGTTATTCCTTCTCTATCATATATATTCGCTTTCTTTATATCAATCACAAACGAATATTGATTATAATTATCAACATCATTTAAATGCTGCTCATCGTCTATAACAACAACCTGAATAATTTCGCCATCTATAACATTCCCGTTTTCGTCCCGTCGGGTCCACTCATCGCAAAATGATTTAAAACCATTCATTATATCTATACATTTGCTGTTGTGTCCCAACATAATAATCGTTCTCTTCGTCACCCAGTAATCATTATTCAGCTTTACGGAATAATCACTTTGATAAGGCTGCGACACACGTTCTATATGTTTTTCGCTGCCCGCCGAATAATAAAAATAACTCGCATCATCCGAGCTCATACAAGTAAGCGGAATTGCATGCTTATGATTTGACAAATACTTTTTAATGTATTCCACAAAGTCTAACTCCGTTTGTTTTTTCGAATAAAATGACGCGCCCTTATTTGAAAAAAGCTCTCTGTACACCAAATTTAATTCCGGCATTACCGCGATCTGAGATAATATTTGTCCCAGGATTTTATTAACCCTGATAGGAACGATATTACACTTTCCTTTTATTCGCTTGGTATCGATTATCTTATTCACCAGATCCATTGTCCAGTCATCTTCAACCTCTACAACGATCCTCTGAGTCTCATTGGATATTTCCGCCCCTGTTATATCCGCAACCTGCACAAGGGTCTTAATCGTCTGAACGTTACCGTGCTTGATATTCTCTTTGGTAAATTTATAATTATATTTACCGATATTGTCATAAATTTCATCTCTTAAAATTATAATCGATCTTGCTTTATTCAAGGAAATATCATTAAGCTGCTTTATAGAGTGCGTGTCTCCCTGTCTTACAATGCACACTATATTATTGCGAATATAATGCTTTCTGATATAATGAATTTTTTCAAAAAAGGACATAGCGATACACTCGGCTTTTAACGCCTTATTTTCCCGCTCTATGGTGTCTGATATATGTTCCTCTATTTCTCGTTCTATTCTTTCCTTATCTTTGTTTACGAGCACAACGATCTTCTTTTTGCCGTCACAATACAGCATATCGTTAATTATTTCTGAGGCTCTTGTATTCCAATTTAAAACAACCGTATGATTCGATATTTTTATTTTATTTAAGCCCGCGTATGCATTACTGATAAAATCGGATATATAATTCGTCACATAACCTATAACCGCTCCTGTAAATGTAATCATGCCAATGATAATAACAACAAGGCAAATAAGTATAACCGCAACGCCTGACTCTCCCACATCTTCAACAACAAACTGAATACAGCCCGCATCAAGGACCATGGTTACAGTATAAAATACCGCTTCCCAGAAGCCCATATTTTCTGTCGACCGTAGCGAAAAGCGACTTATAACCAACCCCGCCAATATTAAAAGGAAAATATTTAAAAGTATTATCGACGCCAACACAACTTTGTTTGGGTTTTTGGCTATATGAATACTGAGCCATTCCTTAAATCTTTTTCTCATAATCACTTTACTCCTTACAGGAAATTTAATATGACATTATAAACCCCGTTTACTCATAATCATATGTTTTAAAACACAAAATGTTATTTCATGAAAATATCTATAGATATTTTAGCATATTTCATTAAATTGTACAAGATAAGTTTATTTGTTTATATGTAAAATTTTCTCGAATCATTTTATGCAAATTGCAAAAATCATATCGTTTCAAACTATAAATCTATTCTAAATTTATTAAAGTGTTTAAAATATCAATAAATAATTTTTATAGCACATTTTTATAATGCCTTAAAAATGCAGGCACTTTCGCGGACAAATATTGATATTGTGGTCAAATATCCGAATTTTAAAAAATCTTGTTGAAATAAAACACCGCGAAGCCCCGACATCGTATAATGATGCTATATCGGAGCCTCGCGGTCAATCGGTCATCTTCCGCGGTCGCGGCAAAATCTCCAAACAATTACGGCGCGCATAATACAACATCCGGGTTCAAAATGCCGCGGATCCCGCCATATGCCATTCTGTACCCGCCGGATCACGCGAAAAACAGGTTACATTGGAACGAATTGACAATTTATTTTGAAATAAACCGCGCCCATCTTTCGAGGATGTCCTTCAGCGGCTCGTCAAGATAAGAATACGCTTTTTCCTTGATTTGATCGGAGATCCCGTACGCCGCCTCGGCTATGCTGCCCGCTATCGCCGCCAAAGTATCGCTGTCTCCGCCTATGGACACGGCGTTCCGTATGGCGTCCTCAAAATCCTCGCTCTCCAGAAAAGCGATTATAGCCTGCGGCACGGAGCCTTGACAGCTCACATCAAAACGATACGTCGGACGAATCTCGTCGATCGTCGTCGACAGGTCGTATCCGTATTCCCGCTCGATATGCTCCCTGACGCGCCTCTTGCATTCATTTGGATCATCATTTATGGGTTTTTCGCCCTCAAGACAGTATCCGCCGAAATAGAAGCGGCACATGAAGATCGCGTCCGCGGTCGCCAACGCGCCTTTGACAGCCTCCGGGTGGTTGTGCGTTACCTCGGCGGACAGCTTCGCGCACTCTCTGCCGCCTGCCGGCAGCGTTCCCGTCTCGGCTGCGGACTTAAGATCGTCCACCCACGCGCAGGGCGAGACGCGCATAGCCGAGCCGTTGCCGTAGCTGTTGTACGGCTTGCGGTCGTCCGTGAAAAGCCACTGCCTGAACCTGCCTCCGTATCCCGCGTCGGGATACATCCTTCCGTATTTCTTCAAGGCGTCAATAAAGTCGTCTCTCCCTCCGCCGTTCATGAGCGCCTCCGCGACCGCGCAAGTCATAACGGTGTCGTCGGTAAAAAAGCAGTCCTCCCGAAACAGCGGGAAGTCCTTAGTTTTAATGTTTTTCCATTCGTAAACGGAACCCATGATATCTCCGATTATCGCTCCAAGCATTTGAATCACTCCTTCTTTATTTCTAAATACTTATTTTGTGTTTTTATTATACATCATTTAAACAAGCCCGCGGTCGCCCTCCGCGCGACATTTTCAAACTTCAAACAAAATATAAAAGAGATGCTTTCTCAGAAAACGGAAAACATCTCTTGATATCGCATCTCTTATCTCTTGCTGAACTGGGGAGCGCGGCGGGCTGCTTTGAGTCCGTACTTCTTTCTCTCCTTCATTCTCGGGTCGCGGGTGAGGTATCCGGCCGCCTTGAGGACGGGTCTGAACTCCTCGTCAACCTCGAGCAGCGCTCTTGAAATGCCGTGACGGATAGCTCCGGCCTGGCCGGTGAAGCCGCCGCCGCTCACGTTTACTAAAACGTCAAACTTGCCGAGCGTCTTGGTGGCGTCCATCGGCTGGCGAACGACAACCTTGAGCGTTTCAAGGCCGAAATAATCGTCGATATCTCTCTTGTTTATTGTGATCTTACCTGTGCCGGGCACCAATCTAACCCTGGCAACAGAACTCTTTCTTCTGCCTGTTCCGTAATACTGTACTGAATCTGCCATAATTATCTAAGTCCCCTTTCTTAAAACTCGCGCGTCCACTCAACCGGAGTCTGAGCGGCGTGCTCGTGGCTGTCGCCTGCGTAAATTCTCAGCTTTTTAAGCGCCTTGCGGCCCAGAGTGTTGTGCGGGATCATGCCCGACACGGCGAGTTCCATAGCCTTCTCGGGTCTCTTTTCCATCAGTTCCTTGTAGGACACCTCTTTTAAGTGTCCGATATAGCCGGTATGTCTATACCACTTCTTCTGCTGGAGCTTGTTGCCTGTGAGGACAGCGTCCTTGGCGTTGATTATGATAACATACTCGCCGCAGTCAACGCCCGGTGTGTACTCGGGACGGTGCTTGCCTCTGAGGATCGTGGCGGCCTGCGCCGCTACTCTTCCGAGAGGCTTGCCGGCAGCGTTGATAACGTACCATTTCTTCTCGATTTCATCGGCCTTTGCCATGAATGTTGACATAGTAATGAATTCCTCCTAACATATATAATAGTTAATTATCTTACAAAATTTTGGCGTTTTTCTCAAAACGTACCTTGCTATTATAATACGGGTTTGATACTTTGTCAAGCACTTTTTTCAAAAAATTAATTTAAATAATTATAAGCTCTCGTTTTTGGCCGTTTTCTTTGAAATACTCGCGTATACTCACGCGTCATTTACAATTTTGTGCAACATGCCCAAAGCTGCATATTGACTTTTCGTGTCAAAAAACGCACGTTTCGTGTCATAGGTGTTGAAAAATATTACTTTTTATGTATGATTAAAATATGGTGATTTGTACCCGGTGGGGAGGCGTATATCAGGCTCGCCTCCTTTTAAGGGGGGGAGCTGTCTGCGAAGCAGACTGAGAGGGAGTAATTCTCCTGCGTTGGGTCGCCTCCCTCTCCGCCCGCAAAGCGGGCACCTCTCCCTCCCCGGAGGGCGAGGCAAAATTTGAAAAAATAAACCCAATATAAGCCTGCAAATAAAAAGTCAATAGGAAAATGAAAAAAATATAAAAAAGATTTATGCAGAAAGAAAGATACCGAAAAAAGACCGCCGCAGCACGCCGGTCTGGTAGAGATTAAAGGTATATTTACTCTGACGCAGGCAAAGAAGCT
>CANPWW010000053.1 GCA_947585115.1 uncultured Monoglobus sp. | reverse complement strand
GGCGTAGCAGTTGGCGTAGGCGTTGGTGTTGCTGTCGGTGTAGCTGTAGGCGTTACCGTCGGCGTAGCAGTTGGCGTTATTGTCGGTGTAGCCGTAGGTGTAACCGTTGGTGTTGCCGTCGGTGTAGCTGTTGGCGTTGCCGTAGGTGTTATCGTCGGTGTTGCCGTCGGTGTAGCTGTTGGCGTTGCCGTCGGTGTTATCGTCGGTGTTGCCGTTGGTGTAGCTGTAGGAGTTACCGTCGGTGTAGCTGTAGACGTTGCTGTCGGCGTAGCTGTAGGCGTTATTGTCGGCGTTGCCGTCGGTGTTACCGTAGGCGTAGCGCTTGGCTCTGTTGTAGGCGTTGCGCTCGGCTCGGGAGATTCACTCGGCTCGGGCGATTCACTCGGTTCTGCGCTAGGCGATTCACTCGGTTCCGCTGTCGGCTCAGCACTGGGTTCGGGTGATTCGCTCGGTTCGGGCGACGGCGTGGCTATCGGCGCATCCTTTATCACATACGGGTCGTCGATATCACCCGTGCCGGATGCAAACTCGGTCGTATCCTCCGCTAAGTAGAACGCAGGTCGAATACCGTAATTGCACACATAAGCGGAAACGCCATCGGTTAACTTTGTACCGGGTTGATCGAGAGCCCGAACCTTGTTGGCGTTGATCGTAATTTGGCTGGTATTTGCAGCTAACGGTGTGCGGAGCCAATAAGGCCATGTTCCGTCCGGCGAAGTAGGCCCTTGTTCTGATTCATTGTGAGCTATACATTCTTCGGTCGGCATACCCTTATAATATTCTTCACCCAAGTCGGCTCTGTTTTCATACAAAGAATACAGCTGTTTAACGTCAAGCAGGAACACTTTATCTGTTATCTCTTCCGCGTAGGCCTTATCGTAATTCGACGTTATCGGATAATCGGAGTTAAACTCGACGGCGTATTCATGCAATTCGCTGCCGGAGGTATGTAATTCTATATCGAACGGACCCAAAATGGATTTTTGCTTTACCTCTTTTATCGCGTTCAGTTCACCGGGATTAAAGTTTGTTAAAAATCCCGCCTCTTGGTCGTATGCGTTAAATTTGGGTGAAAGATTATCTTGTTTTGGCGGAATACCGCAGAGCCACTTCACGTTTCCCGCGGACTCTTCGGAATTAAGCCATGAGCGGATATTGCTGTCGCCCCAGTAATTTGAGCCGTAATAGACCCTGCCATTGGAGTTTCTGTAGTGTGAGCCTGTTAGCAGATATCCTTTGGCATCATACGCTTTGAGGCATATTATTCTATCCGTAAGCATAAGCGGTCCCGTTTTCGTCCGTGTTAACGCACCGCCACAATATGGGCTTGCCGTAGTATGTGCCCATCTGCAAATATTCGCCTATTTGTATATCGGTAGTCGCGTTGGCGAAGTTCGGCATAAACACCGCGAGCATTGCGAATATGAGCGTCAAACATAAAATTCCTTTTTTCATATTTTTCCCTCCCGTAAAAATTCCCGTTATGTATAGGGAATAAAAGCATAACCGCGCGGTTTATGATCAGCTCTTTTTGAATATTAGTTTATAGTCTCCGAGGGTCAGGGTCATTTTTGAGCCGCTTATCTCGCAGGGCGCGGACAGATCTTCCTCAAGTTGGGGGACCGATATGCTGAGAGTGTCGTTTTCGTAGGTGTAATCGGCCGAAACGAACAGGAAAGATACCTTGCCGTCATCGTCGAATTTAAACTCGGCTCCGCTCAGAACGCTTCCCGTGAGGCCAGACATCTCAGTGAACGGTTCTACGGGTATGTTTATATCCTCGACCGAGACCTCCGCGCCGTTTTTGTCAAGAATTTTATCGACTTTCCATGTGCCGATGATCGATCCCTGCTTGGGCGCCTCGGCCTGCGCCGGAGCCGAAGCGGGCGCGGATTTGCCGCCGAAACGCGAGAGCAGCGAGCATCCCGAAAAGCACATAACCGTCATTGACAGCGCGGCGATAATAGCCGCGGATCTAAAAAATCCTTTCATAAAATATCACCTCAAAACAATATATTCGCGTCTGAATTATTCAGACCGTTTTTTGCCAGTTTATTTCCTCTCCGCCGTTTGCCGAAAGGAAGTCGTTGCATTTTCTGAAATGTCCGCAGCCGAAAAATCCGTTGTAGGCCGAGAGCGGGCTCGGGTGCGCCGCAGTCAGCACAAGATGGCTCGGATTGGTGATAAGAGTGGTTTTCTGCCTGGCGTTCGCGCCCCAGAGCATAAACACGATCGGCTGCTCCCTCTCGTTCAGGAGCGAGATTATCCTGTCGGTCAGGATCTCCCAGCCCATGCCTCTGTGCGAGTTCGCCATGCCCGCCCTCACGGTCAGCACCGTGTTTAAAAGCAGCACGCCCTGCCTCGCCCAGCCTGTAAGCTCGCCACTTTCGGGCATAGGCGTGCCGTATTCGTCGTATATTTCCCGGTAAATATTTTTGAGCGACGGCGGAGGCGTTATTCCCGGCAGCACCGAGAAGCACAGGCCGTGGGCCTGTCCGGGACCGTGGTATGGGTCCTGACCTAAGATTACCGCCTTGACATCGCTGTACGGCGTGTATTTCAGGGCGTTAAATATGTCGTACATGTCAGGATAGACCGTGCCGGTTCTGTACTCCCGAGCGAGAAACGCCCGAAGCTTCAGATAGTAATCCTTTTTAAACTCGCCGCCTAATATTTCATCCCAGTCGTTTCCTATATTAACCATAAAATGACCTCCAAACGTAGTGATTAGTGATTAGTGATTAGCGAATAGTGAATAGGCGGGCGGCCGGGATCGTCCGCCCCTACGGCATTATGCGAAATATGGTCGTAGGGGACGGCGCCCTCGACGTCCCTATTAGTGATTAGCGAATAGGTCCCTCCTCAGTCGCCATCGGCGCCAGCTCCCCCGAGGGGCGCCTGCCACCTCCTCCCGGGAGGAGGTGGCAGGCGAAGCCTGACGGAGGCGGGGCCTAGTACCTAGTCCCTAATTCCTAGTCCCTACGTTGCCATCGCCGCGAGCAGTTCGGTTTGCTGCTTTACCGTCACGGAGACGGGATAGCTTATTATAACCAGATCGTCGAATTTCACGAAATCGTAAAACTCCTTGAGCTTGAACGCGTACGCCTCGCTGCCGTAGTTTCCGTAGGTGCCGCCGTTCCACATTCTGTAATCTATTATGTAGACTTCCTCGTAGTTATTGAGCGCCCATACCGAGAACGCGTCGCCGAAGGATTCCTTCACAATGCAGATCTTTCTGCCGTTATTGACGTTGGTCCTGAAAACCTCCAGCGGATAATCGCCCTGCAGGAAGCATGAGTAGTTGTTGAGCCACGGATAAATCGGCACAACGCTCTGCATATAAGAGTTCATGAACGGGTCGTTGTAGACCGCGCCCTCATACTCTGAATTGGGATAAAACAGCTGGAGCATATCGGGGTTCTGCGCAATCAGCTCGCTGCCGTATGTGCCCGACATAAACGACGAGAGCGAGCCCATCATGCCGTATCGGTTTTCGGTGCGGTAATTCTGAAGCGGCTCCGGGTTGTCGATGTTGGGATTTTCCGCCGAATATTCCGCGTAGGCGTAATACGCGCCCCTCTGGGTCCAGTGGTGGTCGGTGCAGAAGTAAATTTTCTCTGCGGCGTGCTCCGACAGGGTACCCACAACGTTTATAAGGTTCAGATTGGGTATATCGCGCGAGATCAGGTTGTCGTAAACCGCGGTGATACCCGCTGTCTGATTTGTGCGCCTTGAGTTGGGCGCGTAGAATTCCTGAGCCGACGGCGCCAGAATGTTATACACATCCGCGTCGGGCACCGAACGGGCGATCTTTTCCACCGCGTCGGCGTAGGCTCCGCTGCTGTCGTTTAAGCTCAGCAGCTCCATGCCGAAATTCTCGCTGCCGTTTGAGAAAACGCTTATGCTGTTATACGTGCCCATGTCCTGCTCGTGTCTGAACTCGTCGGTCACGACGGTATCGGCCATCGGGTTCGGATTAAGCTCGACCCTATCGCCTAAGAATACGGCCTTGTTTTTCTCGTCCCACTCGACGGGATAGCCGAAGGCGTCGGCTATCGCTCTGACCGGGACCATGGCGTAGTCTCCCGAAAAGCATGCCGCCGCGCCCATATCCACGGGCTGACCGTATTTTATCATTTTGTCGCTGCCGATCGTGAAACGCACGGTCACGGGCTCGAGCGTAACCGCCATGCTCTCGGTTTTGTCGTCCCACTTGATCGAGGCGCCGAAAGCGTCGCAGACCGCCCTGAGGGGCACCATTGCCGAGCCGTTTTCGGTGTAGACCGCGGCGGGGCATTCGACCTCCTCGCCTTTGGCGAAAAGCCTTATGCCGTTATCCGACGGGCGCGAGCACGCGGCGATCGCGATACATATCACCGCGGCGCACACCGCGGCGCAGACGATCACCTTTTTGTTTTTAAGGTACCCGAGATATTTTTTAAGCGCGCTTATGTCAGATTTTCCGCGCTTTTTGCCGGGCGATTTTTTTAATTTTTTCACCGATTCTTTCATTGATTTTGTATTCATAAAAACCCTCCGCAGCACATTATAACACAGGCGGCATAATTTGACAAGTGTTTTTTAAAGTGACGCTCCGCCGAAAAATATAAAAAATTTCAAAAAAATACTTGACATACGGTTTTAAGTGTGCTAAAATAGCATGCGTTAAACAAAGCAGAAGCCGCTCTTCTCCCCTCAGCGAACAGCGAAAGGGCAATATAATTTGAATTTTTATTTGGGTTTATATTGCGGCGTGCTTTTGTGCCCCGCATTTTTTATGCAATAATTATTTGGGAGGTGTTTTGTATAGCTAAGCAGGATTTGATGATCAACGACCAGATCAGAGACAAAGAGGTTCGTCTGATAGGGCCGGGCGGCGAGCAGCTGGGTATTGTGCCCATCGCGAAAGCTCAGGCGGCCGCCGATTCGAAAAATCTTGATCTGGTGAAGATCGCGCCCCAGGCGAAACCGCCCGTGTGCAAGATCATGGATTACGGCAAGCATAAGTTCGAGCTCTCAAAGCGAGAGAAAGAGAACCGCAAGAACCAGAAGGTCGTGGCGGTCAAAGAGGTTCGCCTGAGTCCGAATATCGATGATCACGATTTCAACACCAAGCTCAAGGCCGCTTTGAAGTTTCTCAAAAACGGCGACAAGGTCAAGGTTTCGGTCAGATTCAGAGGTCGTGAGATCACCCATTCATCCCTGGGCAGAGACATCCTGATGAGATTCAAGGATGGCGCCGCCGAGTACGGTGACGTTGACAAGGGTCTCAAAATGGAAGGCAGAAATATGGCTATGTTTATCACACCCAAAAAGAAGTAGTCAAACATTGCATGATATGCTTTAATCAGAATAACAAAACGGAAGGAGAAAAGAAAATGCCTAAAATTAAGACACACAGAGCCGCGGCAAAGCGTTTCAGCGTTACCAAAAACGGCAAGGTCAAGAGAGGTAAGGCTTACAGGAGCCACATTCTTAACAAGAAGTCGACAAAGAGAAAGAGAAAGCTCAGAAAGGGCGGTTATCTCGCCAAGGCCAACGAGGCCACGATCAAGGCTATGATGCCTTACAAATAAACCGCGTACCGATTCGGTTTATAAAACAATTAGAAATCAGAAAGGAAAATTACTATGGCAAGAATAAAGGGCGCGGTCAAGACACGCGCGAGACGCAAAAAAGTTTTAAAGCTGGCCAAGGGCTACAGAGGCGCCAAGAGCAAGCTGTTCAGAACGGCCAATCAGGCTGTTATGAAGTCTCTGGCATACGCCTACAGAGACAGAAAGGCAAAGAAGAGAGAGTTCAGACAGCTGTGGATCGCCCGTATCAACGCCGCGGCGAGAGCAAACGGCATAAGCTACAGCAAGTTTATGGACGGACTTAAAAAGAACAACATAAACATCAACAGAAAAATGCTGTCCGAGATAGCGATTTCCGATCCGGAAGCGTTCACGCAGCTGGTTGAGAAGGTAAAATAAGCAGTTTAAAGTTATACCCGAGATTGCGGGTATAACTTTTGCATTTTTTTGAATATCGGATCCCGAGGTAAAATATGATCGAGAAAATCACTTCAAAGGACAACAAAAAACTGAAGCTCCTGACCGCCTCCGCGACCTTAAAGGGCAGGAAAAAACACGGCCTGTATCTCGTTGAGGGCAGGCGCATGACCGAGGAGGCCGCAGCCGACGCGTCGGGCAGGATCAAGCATATTTTTGTTTCCGAATCGTTCGCGGAGGATGATCCTCTTACGCGCGGGCTCGACGAGGCGGGGTTCTCGGTATGTTCCGTGCCCGACGGACTGTTCCGCGCCGCGTCCGACACGGTGACTCCGCAGGGCGTCTCGGCGCTGCTTGAGATCGGAGGCTCAGAGCCTAAGCTCACCGACGATATGTCAAGGGCGCTTATACTCGACGGGGTCTCGGAGCCCGGAAATGTCGGCGCGATGATCAGGACGGCCGAGGCGGCCGGTATCGACGCGGTGTACATGCTGCGCGGCTGCGCCGACATATATAACCCGAAGGCGGTCCGCTCCACGATGGGCTCGATCTTCCGCGTTAAATTCGCCTGCGGCCGCGGACTTGAGATAATCAGCGGCCTCAAGGAGCGCGGCTTCGAGATCGCGGCTACCGAGCTTTCGGGCAGCGTTGATCTGTTTGAGTACGCTAAAGGCACGCGCGGGAAAAAGATTGCCGCGATAATAGGCAGCGAGGCGAGAGGCGTTTCAAAAGAGGCTCTCGCTCTCTCCGATGTCAGGGTGCGCATCCCGATGGACGGAAAGGTCGAGTCGCTCAACGCGGCCGTCGCGGCGGGCGTGCTGATGTACGCTCTGCGTAATTAGAATCGTTGGTTTGATACGGGTGGTTTGATATGGAAAGAGATAAACTCTTGAAAAGTCTGTGGCTGAGCTGCGTGTGCGGCCACAGACCCTCGATTATCCAAAAATGCGTGACCGAGCTTGGCGGCGCCGAGGCGGTTTTCGACGGCGAACCGGGCCCTCGCGAGGCTGAGCGGGTGCTCGGCGCGGCATATGTGGCCGCGGAACAAAAAGACCTGAGCGGCGCCGAGCGGATCATGAGAGACTGCGAGGATAAGGGAATGAGGCTTGTTCATATATCGGATGACAATTATCCCGACCTGCTGCGCAACACTCCCGCACCGCCTCAAATATTGTACGCCGCTGGACTTGACATAAACCTGAATGATTACCTGACCGTGGCCGTCGTCGGCTCGCGCGAGGCGTCGGGCGACAAGCTCCGCTTCACTCGCAAGCTGTGCGGAGACATGGCGGACAGCGGAGCGGTCATAGTCAGCGGCATGGCGAGAGGGCTTGACACCGCGGCGCACTTAGGCGCGCTTGACGCGGGCGGGCTTACCGTCGCTGTGCTGGCGGGAGGCGTTGACGTCATATATCCCGCGTCAAACAGGGAGCTTTACGCAAGAATACTGAAGCGCGGCATGATAATTTCCGAGCAGCCGCCGGGTGTCAAAGGCAGAGATTATTTCTATCAGGAGCGCAACAGAATAATCGCGGGCGTCTCAAGCGGCGTGCTGATATCGGGCGGCGGCGACCACAGCGGAACAGCGATAACCGCCAAATACGCGCAGATGTACGACAGGGATATTTTCGCAGTTCCGGGCAGCCCGACAGACAAGGGCGCCGCGCTGCCGAACGGGCTCATCCGTGACGGAGCCGCCGCGGTGCTGGAGTATGACGATATAATTTCCGAGTACGCCGACCGTTTCGGCGCCCTGCTCGACAATGGCGTTACGGCGATAGTAAAGCCGCCCAAAGATAAAAATCCCGTGACATCCGAGCATGAAGTCAAAGAGACATCAGAAAATAAACCCGGCGCCGAAACAGCGGAGGATAAAATGAGACGGTTCGATTTTTCAAAATTCGGACCGAACGAGGCAAAAATCGTAAAATATATGTGCAAGTCGGACGGGGCTGTGCATATTGATGAAATAATAAGGAATACTGAGCTAAAAACTTCCGACGTGAACAGCTCGGTTGTGCTCCTTCAGCTCAAGGGCATAATCAGACAGCATGCCGGAAATTTATATACTCTTGAATAAACGGAGGATAATTTATGGCTGAGAAAACAAAAACCGCGGCCAAGAAAACCGCGGCCAAGAAAACAACGGCCGAGAGGAAGAAAAAGCTGGTGATCGTGGAGTCTCCCACAAAGGTCGGCAGCGTCAAAAAGTATCTCGGCAGCACATACAATATCGAGGCGACCATGGGCCACCTGAGGGATCTGCCAAAGAGCCAGCTCGGGATCGACTTTGAGAACAATTTCGAGCCCAAGTATATCACGATCAGAGGCAAGGGCGACGTTATCGCCAAGCTCAAGAAAAAGGCCAAGGCGGCCTCCGCCGTGTACCTCGCGACCGACCCCGACCGCGAGGGCGAGGCCATATCATGGCACCTGGCGCACATACTGGACATCGATCCCAAAAGCGCATGCCGCATAACCTTCAACGAGGTCACCAAAGACGCGGTAAAGCAGGCAGTGAAAGAAGCGAGAGCGATAGACATGGACCTTGTCGACGCTCAGCAGACGCGCAGGGTGCTCGACAGAATCGTGGGCTATCAGATCAGTCCGCTGCTTTGGAAAAAGGTCAAAAAAGGTCTCAGCGCGGGCAGAGTGCAGTCCGCCGTGACAAGAATGATCGTGGACAGGGAGCGCGAGATCGACGCGTTCATACCGCGCGAATACTGGTCGATCGAGGCCAAGCTCACCAACGAGAAGGGCAGACTGCCGTTTATCGCCAGGTTCCACGGCTTGAGCGACGGCAAAAAGCTGGCTGTCGAGGATGAGGAAACGGCGATGAAGATCACAAGCGAGCTCAAGGGCTCCGAGTTCACGGTCTCGAAGATCACCAAAAAAGAAACAAAGCGCCGTCCCGCGCCGCCCTTCACCACCAGCACCATGCAGCAGGAGGCGTCGAGGAAGCTCAATTTCACGACGCGAAGGACCATGATGGCGGCTCAGCAGCTCTACGAGATGGGCTTTATAACCTATATGAGGACCGATTCGCTGCGCATAGCTGCGGTCGCTCAGAACGAGGCCAGAGCCTATATAGCTGACAAGTTCGGCAAGGAGTTCGTCCCCGCGAGACCCAAGGTCTACAAAGCGAAAAAATCGGCACAGGACGCGCACGAGGCGATAAGACCCACGTTCGCGGCCAACAATCCCGAAAAATACAAGGAGACGTTTAAGCCCGATCAGTATAAGCTGTACCGCCTGATCTGGCAGAGGTTCATAGCCAGCCAGATGGAGGACGCTGTGCTCGACACCGTGGCCGCCGACATAACCACCGACAAATATATGCTCAAGGCGAGCGGCAGCACGGTCAAGTTCGCGGGCTTCACCACGCTGTATGTGGAGGGCCGCGACACCGAGGAGGAAAAACTCAAAAAGCTGCCCGCCCTGACCGAGAGCCAAAAGCTCAAAGCGGCGGCCATAACTCCCGAGCAGCACTTCACCCAGCCGCCTCCGCGCTATACCGAGGCGTCGCTCGTCAAGGCTATGGAGGAAGAGGGCATCGGCAGGCCCAGCACCTACGCGCCCACGATCGCCACAATAACGGCGCGCGGCTACGTGGCCCGCGAAAAAAGGACGCTCTACCCCACCGAGCTGGGCTATATCGTCACCGATTTGATGAAAGAGAATTTCGAGGATATAGTTGACCTGAAATTCACCGCCAACATGGAGGACAAGATCGAGGACGTGGCCAACGGCTCGACCGACTGGCACAAGGTTGTTGGCGATTTCTACGGCCCGTTTGAAAAGACGCTCAAAGAGGCGGAGGAAAAAATCGGAAACGTCGAGATAAAAGACGAGGTCTCGGACGTTGTGTGCGAAAAGTGCGGAAGGCTCATGGTATACAAGCAGGGCAGATTCGGAAAATTCCTGGCCTGTCCCGGCTTTCCCGAGTGCCGCAACACCAAGGCTATAACCGTTGAGCTGGGCGTTCCCTGCCCCAAGTGCGGCGGCAAGGTCCTTGTGCGCAAGTCCAGAAAAGGCGCCACGTTTTACGCCTGCGACAACTCGCCCGAGTGCGATTTCATATCCTGGGACGAGCCGACAAACGAGAAATGCCCCGAGTGCGGCGGCACATTGATGAAAAAGCGGATGTACCGCAGGGGCCCGATAAGTTATGTTTGCTTTAACGAAAACTGCGGTTACACAAGAAAACCCGAGAGCAAGTCAAAAAAGAAAGAGAAATAAATAAAGAAATTATGGAGTTAAAAATAATAGGAGCCGGCCTGGCGGGCTGCGAGGCGGCGTGGCAGGCGGCGAACCGCGGCGTTCATGTGACGCTGTGCGAGATGAAGCCCGAAAAATACTCGCCCGCCCACAAGAGCGAAAATTTCGCCGAGCTGGTTTGCAGCAACTCGCTGAGAGCCGACGGCATATACAACGCGGTGGGCCTTCTCAAAGAGGAAATGCGGCGTCTCGGCTCGCTCATAATGCGGTGCGCCGACGCCTGCCGGGTCCCGGCGGGAGGCGCGCTTGCGGTGGACCGCGGCGGATTTTCCAAAATGGTTACCGACAAGATAAAGGCGCACCCGCTGATCGACGTTAGGCTCGGCGAGGTGACCGGGATTGACGCCGACGATAACCTTATAATCGCCGCGGGCCCGCTGGTTTCGGACAAGCTGGCCGAAAAGATCGCGGAGCTTACCCGAAAGGAGTATCTTCACTTTTTCGACGCTGCGGCCCCGATCGTGACCTACGACAGCATAGACATGACAAAGGCATTCCGCGCGGCCAGATACGGCAAGGGCGGCGCCGATTATATCAACTGCCCGATGAGCAAAGAGGAATATCTCGCGTTCTACAGGGCGCTGGTCTCGGCTGAGACAGCCGAGCTTCACGAGTTTGAAAAAAACAAAAAGGTGTTCGAGGGCTGCATGCCGATCGAGGTCATGGCGAAACGCGGCGAGGACACCATGAGATACGGCCCTTTAAAGCCCGTGGGCCTCGACAATCCGGAAACGGGCGAGAAATATTACGCGGTCGTTCAGCTGCGGCAGGACAACGCGTCAAGCAGCATGTTCAACATAGTCGGCTTTCAGACCCATCTCAAATTCGGCGAGCAGAAGCGGGTGTTCGGCATGATACCGGGGCTTGAGAACGCCGAGTTCGTCAGATACGGGGTCATGCACCGAAACACGTATATAAATTCCCCCGGTCTGCTTTCCGCCGACTACTCGATGAAAGAGTGTCCAAACGTATTCTTCGCGGGCCAGATAACCGGAGTTGAGGGCTATGTGGAGTCCGCGTCAAGCGGCCTGCTCGCGGGAAGATACGCGGCGGAGCGTCTGAGCGGCGAAACTCCGAAACTTATTCCGCCCGAGACCGCGATAGGCGCGCTTGCTGCCTACGTCTCAAACGAGGGCAGCGCCGATTTTCAGCCGATGAATGTGAATTACGGAATTATTTCACCCCTCGGCGAGAGGGTCAGAGACAAGCGCAAAAAGGCCGAGATGATCGCCGAGCGGTCGCTCAATATTATAAACGAATTCTGAGGTGATAAAATGCCTATTAAAATAGCGAATGATTTACCGGCCACGGATATATTAAACAACGAAAATATATTCGTTATGACCGAGACCAGGGCGATAACGCAGGAGATCAGGCCCCTTGAGATACTGATCCTGAACCTGATGCCCACCAAGATAGTGACCGAGACGCAGCTCATGCGTATGCTGGGCAACACGCCCCTGCAGATAAACATAAGCCTGATGAGCACCAAGAGCTACGAGTCGAAAAACACGCCAAAAAGCCACCTTGACGCCTTCTATGACACGTTCGACGCATACAGGAAACGCAAGTTCGACGGGCTCATAATCACGGGCGCGCCCGTCGAGCAGATGCCTTTTGAGGAGGTCGATTACTGGGATGAGCTGTGCGAGATAATGGAGTGGTCAAAGAGCAATGTGACCTCGACCTTCCATATTTGCTGGGGAGCGCAGGCCGCGCTTTATTACCACTACGGAATACCCAAGTATGACCTTAAAGAAAAAATGTTTGGAATATACGAGCACTACGTCGTGCCCGAGAAAAAGAAAAAAATACTGCTCCGAGGCTTTGACGACAAGTTTTACGCGCCCCACTCGCGCCACACCGAGGTGCGCGAGGAGGACATAGCCAAGGTGCCCGAGCTTGAGGTGCTCGCCAAGTCCGACGAGGCGGGCGTGTATATCGTCACGGCGAAAAGCGAGCGGCAGTTTTTTGTGACCGGCCACTCGGAGTACGACAACACAACGCTGGCAAGCGAGTATTTCAGAGACGTGGAAAAGGGCCTTGACATAAAGGTGCCGAAAAATTATTTTAATAATGACGACCCGACCACCGTGCCGAAAAACACGTGGCGGGCCCACGCCAACCTGCTCTATTCCAACTGGCTGAACTACTTTGTTTATCAGACGACCCCATACGATATAAGCGAGATAAAATAATATTTGCGAGGTGTTATTATGTATTGCAGACATTGCGGAGCGGACATGGGAAACGCGACATACTGCCCCAAATGCGGCGCCCACGCCGAGGTGCCGGTATACGACGCCGAGGTAGTGAACAATGACGGCTCTTCCTATTCGGGCGTGAGCTGCCCACACTGCGGCGGCCACAACTGCCAGCCCATGCAGGAGACCAACATAAGCGGCGGCGGATACGACCCGGGCTCGGGCTGTTGCGGATATATCCTGTTCGGCCCTCTCGGCCTGCTTTGCGGCCTGTGCGGAAACGAGTCAAAGACCACCCACAACAATTACTGGGTGTGCAAAGACTGCGGCCACAGGTTCGGCGGATAATATATGAGCGGCAATTTCAGCGGAGCCGACAGGATCTGGCTCAGAGCCATGGAGATCGGCAGAAGAACGGGCTGCCACCAGATGCCCGAGCGCAGCTTTTTTATAAAAGGCCGTCAGTTTCCGGTCTGCGCTCGCTGCGCGGGCGTGTATCTGGGCTGGCTCATATCCCTCGCGCTGATTTTCTTTTATAGGCCGAGGCTTTATATTATCGCGGCGTTTTGCCTGTGTATGTTCATTGACTGGTTCCTGCAGAAAAAGAAGATACTTAAGTCAAACAATGTCCGCAGATTCATAACCGGTACTTTGGGCGGATACGCCCTGATGAGCCTGTATATAGAGATCATAATATTTATATTTAAATTAATATTTTAGGGCACAAATACCGCTCTCCCGCATAGTATAACGCAGGAGAGTGATTTTTTATGAACGGATTTTTTAAAGGAGTGGATATAAGCCTCCCGACCGAGGAGCAGAGCGAGATAAGCCGCGTTAAGGAGCCGCCCGCCGTGATACCTCAAAACGAGCCTACAAACACGCCGAGATTCGGCATACCTCTCGCACCCGATACCAAACAGGAGCCTCCCCAAAGCGCGCAAGAAACCGAGCCCGACACTCATGAAACGGTCTATCTTCCGAGTGTCCAAAACGAAACATCGGGCGCGTCCGAATACATACCGCCCTACAGCGGCAAAGGCGGGATCGTGGTGCAGGTGTATATCGCCCGTCAGGCGCTTCCGCTTGAAAACGTCAAGGTGACGATAAAGTCTCTTGAAAACGCCCCGGCCGACGTCAACGAGGTCAGATACACCGACTCCAGCGGCAAGACCGAGAAAATATTCCTGCCCGCGCCCGATATGCACTTTTCGATGCAGGCGCAGGAGGAAGTGCGGCCCTACGCGGTGTACGGCGTGACGGCCGAGCTTGACGGCTACTACGTCGAGCCCGAGTTCGGCTCGGACGGCGTTATAGCGGCTCTGGTTTTCGACAACGTGTGCTCTATCCAGAACGTGGAAATGATACCCGAGCGGGAAAAGGGCGTATAGGGGGGTGAGATCGTGGACCTTAGAGTAAAAATCCCGGAAAGCATCGTGGTGCATCTGGGCGCTCCCGACGATACCTCGGCGCCCAATATCACGGTTCCTTTCTCGTATTATATCAAAAACGTCGCCTCGAGCGAGATTTACCCCACCTGGCCCGAAAGCGCCATAAGAGCCAATATACTGGCGCAGATAACCTTCGCGCTCAACCGCGTCACCACCGAGTTCTACAGGAGCCAGGGCTACAATTTCGATATCACGTCGCTGCAGGAATACGACCAGGCCTTCACAAGCGGCAGAGATTATTTCGAAAATATCGGGCGGCTGGTCGACGAGCTGTTTAATTCCTACATAGTGCGCGAGGGGAACTTTTTCCCGTTTTTCCCCAGGTACTGCAACGGCACCACGTCCCTCTGCCCCGGCGGCCTGTCCCAGTGGGGCACGGTCGAGTTGGCGAACCAAGGGCTGTCGCCGATCGAGATACTCAGATATTACTACGGCGACGACATAACGCTTGTGGAAAACGCGCCTGTCGCCGAGGTGTCCGAAACCTATCCCGGAACCCCGCTCAAGGTCGGCGATCAGGGCTTTAATGTCAAGCGCATGCAGATACAGCTCAACAGGATATCCAAAAACTATCCCGCGATACCCAAGATCGCTTATCCCGACGGGTTTTTCGACGTGATAACCGAGGACGCGGTCAAGGCGTTCCAGCGGATATTTAACCTTGAGGCCGACGGCATCATCGGCAACGCCACATGGTACCAGGTCAATAGGATCTATAACGCGGTCAAGCGCCTGGCCGACCTTGACGCCGAGGGCCTCTCGGTCGAGGACGTGAACCGCCAGTATTCCGAAGTGCTGCAAAGCGGCGACCAAGGTCCCGGCGTGCAGCTTATCCAGTATTTTCTGAGATTTATCTCAACGTTTAACGATTATATCCCGAGCGTTATGCTCGACGGAATATTCGGCCCCGCTACTGAAAACTCCGTCCGCGCGTTTCAGGCGGCCTACGGCGTGCCCGAGACCGGAACGGTCAACAAGGCGACCTGGGACAGAATGTACTCGGTCTATAAGTCGATACTTGACCGACTGCCCGACGACTACGCGGGCGAAAACGTGATCCCGTTCCAGGGCACCGTGCTGACGCGCGGCTCAAGCGAGCCGGAGGTTCGGACGCTCCAGACATATTTATCGAGGATCGCGGACGTGTACGACGAGATAACAAAGCCCGCGATAACGGGATATTTCGGCTCCGACACCGAGCAGGCGGTCGTGGCGTACCAGAATTTGTTCGGCCTGCCGCCCCGAGGCACCGTGGGCCCCATAACGTGGGACAGCGTGACCGAGCTGTATTCCGACATAGTGAACGGAAATCAAAGATCTGCCGGCCAATACCCCGGCTATGTGTTAACAGAGGAGGCAGAATAATATGGCGAGCAATTTCAGTTCAATTTACGACGGCAGGCGCAACGTGTTTGAGCTTCAGTCAATGCTGAGAGAGATAAGCAAAACAACCGACGGCCTTGACCTTATAAACCCCGACGGCCTGTTCCAAAAAGAGACCGCCAAAGCCGTCCGGGACATTCAAAAGATCCTGGGCCTCGCCGAAACCGGCGAAGTGGACCTAGCCACCTGGAACGCCATAACCCAAAAATACAACACCGCCCAATAACGGCGCGCCTTGTCGTTATCTGATCGGTGATTGCTCAAGGCGTGAAATACAGCAAATTTAAAATGCGGCTTTTGGCCGCATTTTTGTTTAGATCGGTTCAATTTCGGCGTACACAATATCAATGACCTTTAGTATATACATAGTATATACTAATGCTGAGTAAATGTTAAGAGTATATACCTGTCCCAAATCAAATTAACAAAAAGTTCAAAAATTTTTCAAAATAGGTCTTGACAAATATTTACCGTGGTGCTATTATAATACAGGATTAGCACTCAGATGTGTTGAGTGCTAACAAAAACAAAAGAGGTGGTATTATGGCAGAGCTTGACGACAGAAAAAAGCTGATACTTCGGGCTGTTGTCGAGGATTATATCAAGAATGCCGAGCCTGTGGGCTCAAGGACCATCGCCAAAAAGACGGGGCTCAATCTGAGCGCGGCCACTATACGCAACGAGATGGGCGACCTTGAGGAAATGGGCCTGCTGGTCCAGCCGCACACCTCCGCGGGGCGAATACCGTCAAACGCGGGACTTCGGTTCTATGTTGACAATCTGATGGACAGGTACCAGATGACCGCTCTTGAGATACAGAGACTCAAAAGCGCGATGCTTGGAAAGTTTATCGAGCTTGACAATATAATTAAAGGAGTGTCCTCGGCGTTTTCGGCGGTGACGAGCATGCCGACCTTCGCCATAAGCCCGATAAGCCGTCTCGGCGGCTCAAAGAGCGTGAAGCTGGCGAACATTGACGGCAGGAACATCATGGTTATCGTCTCGAACTCGTCGGGCATAATCAAGAACAAGCTGCTCAGGCTGCGCAAATCGGTGACCGACGATGAGGTCGACCGCATGAACCGCATAATCAGCGAGCATATATCGGGCATAGGGATGGGCGGATACGCCAATCTGGACAGCCTGATCGGAGCGCTCGGGGCGGTCGGCGAGAACACGGAGATTTTCGCCTCGGTTCTTGAGCTGATACACGAGGCGGAGCGCGAGATCGACAGCAAGCAGGTGTTTGTCGAGGGCGCGGCGAATATTCTTCGGTTCCCGGAGTATAAAGATGTGGAAAAAATTAAAAATATACTTGAGTTCTTTGACGACAAGAGCGTGATAAGCGAGGCTATCGACGCGATCGAGATCGCGCCCGACGGTGAGGGAGTGAGCATCTACATAGGCGACGAGCTTCCCCTGCCGCAGCTTAAGGAAAACAGCATCATAGTGTCGCGCTACAGCGTCGGAGACGATTTGGTCGGCATTGTCGGCGTTATCGGCCCGCAGCGCATGGACTACGCTAAAGTGGTGTCGGGTATCAAATATTTGTCCGACACGCTGAGCACCATGCTAAACGACAGGCTCGGGCCCGGCAAAGGACCGGACGAAGAAGGAGATGGTTAAATTTGAAATCAAAAGATAAGAATAAGGAAAAAGAGAAGGAACAGGAAG
>CANPWW010000052.1 GCA_947585115.1 uncultured Monoglobus sp. | reverse complement strand
CGACGTTGAGGCGGGCAAGAGCTACTACTTCTATATAGCCGGAGGCTCCAAAACAAGATTCATGGGCGCCAAGCTCGAAAGATATGTGACCCCGGCCGAGCCGCAGTATGAGCTTGTCTCCGAATGGAAAGCGGCAAGCGGCGACGAAAACAAGGCGGCCGGCACCGAGTTTATGCCCGGCCTTTCGGGCATGACGCAGCTTGAGAGAGCCATGACCGACGAGAAAGAATACTCCGACGGCTTTAAGCACAATTTCGCGATAACCTGCAAAAACACCAACGGCGGCTGGGCGGACGGCGCCGCCACCGGCTGCGCCATGAAATACACCGCTCCCGAGGACGGACGCTTCACGATTTACGCCTACGGCGTTTCGGTAAAAGATCCGCCCACGATGTTCTACGCGGTTCCCGAAGGCGCGGCCGATCCCGCCGCGGAGAACATCTACAGCAATCCGATAGACGAGGCAAACAAAAAGGTGCTTTGCCAAATCAATGTTGAGGCGGGCAAAAGCTACTACTTCTATATAGCCGGAGGCTCCAAAACAAGATTTATGGCCGCCAAATTCGAGAAACTTGTAAAATAAAAATTTATTCCCCCGACCCACAAGTGGATCGGGGGAATTTTTTATCGCCGAAAACTTATCTCTCAATCGCTCTAAGGACTTTAAGAGCGCAGGACGGACAAAGGCTGATGCCCTCGTATTTGCTCAGTTCCTTTTCGGTGCCGCAGTTGGCGCATTTGGGCACCAGTCGGAACAGTCCGAGACCTGTGCCGTCCGCCAGAGGCAGCACATTGGCTTCGGTGTTCGCCCTCAAATTGTACTCGAACCTATACTCCTTCGGAATTACTATTCTTCCCGCGCTGTCAATTTTTACTCTCATAATATTACCTCCTGCTTGTTAAATAATTAAAAAAGCGCGCCGCAAGCAGCGCGCCAAAAAACACAATGCTCACGGTTCGCCAAAACACGTAACCTTGCATCCATAGCATGTGAAGGTCGAGCATGTATTTTTTACAAGCTTAATACATGCTATGGAAAATAAAAAAATATTTACGTGTTTTGGCAGTTCATATTATATCACAGCTAAATTTAAAAGTAAACAAAAACTTTTCGACATAATTCGAGCTTATATTCGCACATATAATTATTTAAACAATTTTTTATATTTTTTTAAATCAGCTACTCGTTTTGACAAATTTCTTTATGTTACTTTATTATAATATTTTTGTAAAACAAATGAAAAATAAGGCGCGAGCCTTGAAGTTACGGAGGTATTGTAATGAGAAACACAAAACTTGTGCCCGTGAACACGGCGCTTGAGGTCGTTCCTGCGAAACGGCGCAAAAAAATCGACATTCGGCTTTGGGACATACCGCTCAGAATGCTGGGAATATTTTTGGCGGGCGCCATGCCCGTCAGCGGTCTGGCGCCGTTCGGATTGTCTTTTCTGACGATCGACCGCAGATTTTCACTTAAAAGCGTGCTGAATCTGCTCTTCGTCTGCGCGGGATACATACTGATGCAGGACCCGTACCGGGCGATAGCCTGCGCGTCCGCCTGCGTTTTGTTTGAAGCGACGCTTTTTGTGCTGAAGCGCAGCGAGAATTTGTCGGTCTACTTTATTGGCGCGGCAGCGGGTGCGGCCATGTTCGTTTGCGAAACCGCGGTGCTGTTCCTTGTCGGGTTCACCGTGGCGGGGCTGATCCTGATTTTCTGCGACGTTACGCTGATGCTGATGGGGGTTTTGGTATTTGACCGCTGCCGCGGCGTGCTGCTGAGCGGCGGATTTATGAGCCGCAGCCTGCTGCTTGACGAGAAAATATGCCTCTGCGTTGTGGCGGGGATCGTTCTGCTCAGCACAAAATATCTGACGGTGTTTAATGTTTTCAATCTTTCAAACTTTCTCGCGTGCCTGTTTCTGGGGATAATCGCGCTGACAGGGAAAAACATCACCCGCTGCGCCGTGAGCGGAATTTTCGCCGGGATCATTTTAGGCCTCTCGGGCAGCTTTCCCGAATATACGGCCATGTTCGCGCTGTGCGGCCTGGCTCTGGGGACCGCGGCGCGGTTCGGCAAAAAAATCATATGCCTCGCTCTGTGTCTGTTCGGCGGCGCGGCGCTGCTGTATCTGGGCATACCAGAGGGATACGAGCACCTGCCGAATATATACGAGATCCTTCCCGCGGCGGTTTTGATCTATCTGACGCCGCGGCAGGTGATAATGTCGGCCGAAAGGATAGTCGACTTCGACATGCGCAAGGAGGACGAGACAAGGCGTTTCAGGCAATACGTCAAAGAAAAGCTCAGCTGCATATCGGACTCTTTTATGGACATATCATCCACCTTTGACGAGATCTCCGACAGCCCCGACAACACCGATATGACCGAGATCGCGCTGATGTTTGACACCGCCGCCGACCGCATATGCAAAAACTGCGAGCGCGCGGGGTTCTGCTGGGAAAAGGATTTTTCCTCCACCTACGCCGCCATGTTCAAATTCTTAGAGATCATGGAACGCAAAGGGTCGCTTCTGCGCGGAGACGTGCCGAAGTCGTTCTCGGACAAATGCGTGCATCTTCTGCCGCTGATCTCGGAGATCAACCGCCTGTTTGAAATATACAAAATAAACACCACATGGAAGCACAAGCTGCAGGAGAGCCGCGAGCTGAACTCACAGCAGTTTAAGGGAATATCCGAGATAATAAAAAACGCCTCGGATGAAATTTGCGGCGAAAACACCTTTGACATAGACGCGGCGGACGAGCTCAAGCTCAAGCTTTCGGACATGGGCGTGAACGCCGAGAGAGTCGATGTTGTGTGCGGCAAGAACCAAAAATACACGGTCGAGATTTGGGTCACAGACTGCGCCGATTTTTCGGCCTGCCGAAACAAGATCAAGTCGGCCATAAAGCAGGTTCTGGGTATCTCGGTATCGACCCCGTATAACCTGTGCGAAAACAAAAAAGAAAACAAATGCAAAATAAGGTTCTGCCAGCTTGAGGGCTTTGAGCCTCTCGTCGGCATCGCGTCGCTCGGAGCGGGCGCGGAATGCGGCGACAGACATTTTACCGATTATCTGAGCGGAGGCAAGCTGGCCGTCACCATCAGCGACGGAATGGGAACGGGACACGGCGCCGCCATTGAGAGCGGAGCTATCGTAAGCCTTTTGAGCAGCTTTCTGGACGCGGGCTTTGACAAAAAGATCGCGGTCAAGCTGGTGAATTCAATAATGGTAATGAAATCGGCGCGCGACGTTTTCGCCACGATAGACATGTGCATAATCGACCTGTACACGGGCCAGATCGAGTTTATAAAAAACGGCGCCGAGCCCAGCTACATCAAACACCCGAACTACACCGAGACCGTAAGAGCCGCCTCGCTGCCTATCGGAATCGTGCCGATCGGCGATATTGAGGCCTTTGCCCGAACGCTCGAAAACGGCTCGATCGTCGTCATGACCAGCGACGGCGCGGCCTCTCCGCCGGACAACCCCTGGATAAAAGAAATGGTCGAGCATATTGACATCGAAATGTCGCCCGGGGAACTGGCGCAGCTCATACTCGACGAGGCTGTGCGCCGCAATCAGGACGATAACAACACGCGCAGCGACGATATGACCGTGGTATGCGTAAAGCTGGAGCCCGGCGCCGCGGCCTAACTCAGGCTTACCCTGAGGCCGCGCTTTACCGAGAGTATCAGCCGCGATATCTCCCTGACGCTTTGGCGGCGCAGAATATCGCCGCAATGGTTCAGGCTGAGGCTGTCGTAGACCACAGGCACCACACCGCGGCTCATGCCGTTTCTTGATAAAAACTCGCAGGCGAGAGCCGAAAGCCCGGCGCACACGGGAAATCTGTCCGCAAGCGAATCGAGCGCGGCCGCCGCGTACGCGGTCTGCTCGGCGGCGGCTCTCGGATTTTCCTCCGCAGGATCTGCGATCGAGCCGTCCGTCCTTACGCAGCGCAGCAGCGCGGCACACGCGGCAAAAATAATCTCTTCCGCTTGGGCGGCCGTGATAAAGCCGGTGTCCGAAAGCTCTCCGCTCTCGGGCAGGGAGGTACCCTCGCGCCACAGAGAAACGGTGACCGCTCCTTCTCCGCCGTGATCCCCGTATTCTATCACGCAGCTGTTTTCGGGGCACAGCGTTTCGGTCTCAAACGCCAGCGCGGCGGCCTGTTTTTTGAGCTTTATAACAGATTCGGCCCTCAGCTTCTCAAGGCCCCGCGCTCCTATCATTGCGTACATCGCGTCTATGGTCCGCGCGGCGAACGCTCGGGCCATATCTTTGTTGTCGACCTCAACAAATTCGTCTATTGCTATCCCGCGCTCTGATCCTTCGCCCTCCGCGTAAAACCTGTCGGGGAACGCGGTCTCGGAACCGAGGGTTATAATAAGCGGATATTGACCGCGGTATATCTGCGGCACCATATAAAACGTCCCGGGCGCGTATTCCCTTATCGCGAGAGCCTTTTCGCTCTCCAAATTTTTGAGGCCCGAGCGTATTACATACATGCAGTAAAATCCTCCGCCCGGCTTTTTGCTTATATATCCGATGTTTCTTCTGTCGGGATCGGAAACGCGCAGTCTGAAATCGCCGCCCACCTCGGGCTCGAAAAACAATACCGTTCCGCTCCGCCCGTTCCAGACAACGGGCGTCAAACTTTGCGCTTTGGCTGACGGCACGCCG
Organism: uncultured Monoglobus sp.; assembly: GCA_947585115.1. Lineage (GTDB taxonomy): Bacteria > Bacillota > Clostridia > Monoglobales > Monoglobaceae > Monoglobus. The sequence continues at coordinate 12,595 of CANPWW010000052.1, read as the reverse complement.
TATCCGCCGCCCAAAAACGCGGTCACGGAAAAACGCGGCCGCGCCTCTATGTCGGCGGTTTTTCCGCCGCCGTTTTCGGTGTAAAGGGGCAGGTCGATATAATACTCATCGTCCGCGCGGTCGTATTCCATTATCGCCGCGGAGCAAACGCTCACCGAAAATTCTTCCCCACGGGCGGGCAGACCGCCGATAGACAGCTCATAGAGCCGCGGCCCTTTTTGGGTGATCGACGCGCCCGATCTCGCGGCGCCTCGGCTCAATTCGCTTTTTGCCTTGAATTTTCCGCCGCTTATCTCAAAGGCGGATATGACCGAGTTTTTCGGCAGGCTGAATAATATCCGCGCGGTAAAAAAGTCCTCGCCGCAGGCCCTAAGCGCGAACTCGTGCTTAAGGCTCACAACGGGACCGAATTCCGTTTTCATATGTATATTAACTTTTTTTATCTCAAGTACGTCTTTCATGATCTAAAATCAAGCTTCACCGTTTTCGCTCTCGTCCAAAAACAGATCCTTTGTGTAGGGCAGGGTCAGTATCCACTCGCAGTATTCGCGCCACTCGCTGAGCTTGTGGTTCCTGCGGGCGAAGTACATATTGAGCAGATTCTCATAATTCATCGTGACCGTGCGTTTTTGGTTATACGACGAGGGCAGCAGCTGAATAATATCGTCCCAGTCGGCCTTGTCCTTGGTCTCGACAAAGTGCCTGCGCTTGAGCTCCAGGAACTCCATATAGGCGGTGAACGCTTCCATTGCCGACTTGCTCAGCTTCTCGCACGAAAAGTCGGCGTGCTCAAAGGGCTTGGCGTGAATTTTGTGCATGGTGCTGGTCGAGTTCGCCACGGTGCCCACCTTGTAGGTGTCAAATTCCTTCCACCAGTAAAGCGGCGCGGTGATGTCCACGCTCACGATTATCTGGCGTATGAACTTGCGGTGATCGCTGCCCGCTTTGCACAAGCGCTTCGCCAGATCAAGATCGTTGGGGCCGAGCGCATATCTGCCCTTCCCGTCGTACTTGCTGTCGCTTCTGGCCCAGCTGTTCATGGGATTGCGCGCTCCGCGGAGCGCCCCCTCAAAATTCATCACTCTGGCTTTTTCAATCAAAATCATAACTCCGCCTCCGAATTGATTTTATATGCCTCTATATATCAAGATTAATTACCGACGTGCCGTAGTCCTCTATGAATTGGCGGCGCGGCTCCACCTTGTCGCCCATAAGGATAGTGAAGGTCTCGTCGGCCCGTCGCGCGTCGTCGAGATCGACGCGCAGCATGATGCGGGTCTCGGGGTTCATCGTTGTCTCCCAAAGCTGCTCGGGGTTCATCTCGCCCAGACCCTTGTAGCGCTGGATAGTGGGCGCTCTGCCCTCGTCCATCTCTGAAAGTATCTTTTGGAGCTCGTCGTCGGAATAGGCGTATCGGTCGGTTTTGCCCTTGCTGATCTTATAAAGGGGCGGCTGCGCTATATACACATGCCCGTCCTCGATCAGCGGACGCATATACCTGAAAAAGAACGTCAGCAGCAGCGTTCTGATATGGGCGCCGTCCACATCGGCATCGGCCATGATAACGACCTTGCCGTATCTCAGCTTTTCAAGATCAAACTCATCGCCCAGACCCGCTCCGAGAGCGGTTATAACGGGCGTCAGCTTGTCGTTTCCATATATCTTGTCTATCCTCGCCTTTTCAACGTTGAGCATCTTGCCCCATAGGGGAAGTATCGCCTGGAACCGTCTGTCTCTACCCTGCTTCGCCGAGCCTCCGGCCGAGTCTCCCTCGACGATGTATATCTCGGTGTAGGTGTTGTCGCGGTCGGAGCAGTCGGCCAGCTTGCCCGGCAGCGAACTGCTCTCAAGCGCCGACTTGCGGCGGGTGTTTTCTCTGGCGCGCTTCGCCGCCTCGCGGGCCCGGGAGGCCGTCAGCGCCTTGTCAACGATCGTCTTGGCTACCGACGGGTTCTCGTCAAAGAACTCGGTCAGCTTCTCGTTTATCATTTTCTCAACGACGTTTCTGATCTCGCTGTTGCCCAGCTTGGTCTTGGTCTGTCCCTCAAACTGCGCCTCGGTGACCTTGACGCTGATTATGCACGCGAGACCCTCGCGGGTGTCCTCACCCTTTAAGTTGGCGTCGCTCTCCTTGAGCATGCCGTTTTTCCGCGCGTAGTCGTTTATTACCTTGGTGAGCGCCGACTTGAAGCCTGTCTCGTGGGTTCCGCCCTCGGTGGTGTTGATGTTGTTGGCAAAGCTGATTATCATCTCGCTGTAGCCGTCGTTATACTGCATGGCGACCTCCGCCTCGCAGGTCTCGCGCACCGCGTTGACATAGATGACCTCTTGGTGTATGGGCTCCTTGTTGCGGTTCAAAAACTCGACAAACTCGCGGATTCCGCCGTCGTATCTCAGCTTTATCTCTTTTTTGTCCTCGGGAGCGTCCTCGCGCTTGTCGCGCAGGATTATCGTTATGCCCGCGTTGAGGAAAGCCTGCTCGCGGAGCCTGCGGCGCAGGATATCGTAGTCATAGACCAGATCCTCGAAAACCTCGGGATCGGGTTTAAAGTGGACCTTTGTTCCGGTCTCGGTGGTGTCGCCCACCACCTTGAGCTTTCCGCAGCTGTTTCCGCGCTCGTATTTCTGGTAGTGAACATGCTCGCCGTCCCTTATCCAGACCTCCAGATACTCCGACAGCGCGTTAACGACCGAGGCGCCGACGCCGTGGAGACCGCCCGAAACCTTATATCCGCCGCCGCCGAATTTTCCGCCGGCGTGCAGCTGGGTGAACACCACCTCAACCGCCGGTATTCCCATTTTGGGATGGATTCCCGTGGGAATTCCGCGGCCGTTGTCGATAACGGTTATCGAGTTGTCGGGCTCGATCTCGACCAGTATCTCGGTGCAGAAGCCCGCCAGAGCCTCGTCTATCGAGTTGTCGACTATCTCGTAAACCAGATGATGGAGTCCTCTCGAGGTAGTGGAGCCGATATACATTCCCGGCCTCTTTCTGACCGCCTCCAGGCCCTCAAGCACCTGTATCTGATTCTCGTCATATGATTCCTCTATCGGAACGCTTGTGATATGTTGTTCTTCCTGCATAACTTGTTTGCCTTTCTGCCCAAAATATTTATCTGAACCGCCCTTCCGCCCGGGCAAGGCGGAGACGATGGGGTTTGCGTCCGTTTAAAACTTAAAGTCCGGCAGAGCGTAGGCCGAGTAGTCGTTTATCCTTTCGGCTCTTCCCGCCAGCGCTCTTGATGAAATATTGGTTATATACACCTTGTTGACATGGTTCTGCCGCACCAGCACCACCGACTTGGGCACATCCTCGGCCACGGTTATCACCGAGCCGTTTTCCTGCGCTCTGCGCAAAAATTCTCTGGAATTTTTGGCAATCGTCAGGTTGTCCATATCCAGTATCGCGATAATATCATCGGTGTCGACCGCGGTGTTTTTTCCCAGATGAAGGTACATATAACCATTTCCTTACTGTTTGTTGATTTATTTCTTTACGACAGCCGCTCCGCGGAGCCGTTTTTCACATATATCTTGCTGATCTCTCCGCCGCCTTCCATGCTTTCGGAAAACTCCTCAAGATCGGTGCAGGTGATTATTATCTGCATATCGTCTATGCTTTTAAGCACGAACCTGCGGCGGTTTTTGTCAAGCTCACTCATAATATCGTCAAGCAGCAGAACGGGCGTCTCGCTTATCTCGTCTTTGATAAGCCGAACCTCCGCCAGCTTCTGCACCAGCACGATCGTTTTCTGCTGCCCCTGCGAGGCGAACGTGCGCGCGTCCTTGCCGTTTATCTCATACGCTATATCCTCGCGGTGGGGGCTGACCACCGTCTCGCGGTACTCCGCCTCTCTCGCGGCGGCGGCTTTGAGCTTTTCCCGCAGCGCGGACTCGATCTCGGCGCGGCCATATTCTTTATCAAGGCCGATCTTGCCCGCGCATGACATATATTTTATCGTCAGTTCCTCGCTTCCGCCGGATATCTCCTTCTGGATCTCCGCCGCGAGTTTTTCAAGCCTGCTCAGAAACTCTATTCGGTACCCGATTATCTCCGTCGAGTAGGCAATCAACTTTTCGTTCATGATCTCAAGCAGCGTGCCGTTCGGCTCGGGCATTCTAAGCAGCGCGTTCTTGCTGTCGACCACCTTGCGCAGATTCGACAGCGCCGAAAAATAGTTCGGCCTGAGCTGGCTTATCAGCATGTCGAGATTGCGCCGTCTGCCCCGCGGGCCTTCCTTCACCAATCCCATAAGCTCGGGCCCGAAATAGACGACGTTGAACTTGCCCAAAAGCTCGCTGTTTTTGCGGACGGGTATCTCGTTGTAGGTTATGCTCTTGCGGCGGCCGCGGCCCAGCTCGATCTCAAAAACGCTGTCTCGGTCGTAGGCGTTAAAGTCAAGCCCTATCCTGGCGCCGCTCTCGCCGTGGCGTATCAGCTCTCCGTCCTTGCCCGTTCGGTTAGAGCGCCCCAGCGAGAATATATGCACCGCCTCGAGAATATTTGTCTTGCCCTGGGCGTTGTCGCCGTATATCACGTTTATGCCCGCTCCGAACTCTATCTCCTGCTTTTCGTAATTGCGGAAGTTTTCAAGCCTCAGTTTATTCGCTCTCATCCGCCGCGTTTAGTAGGAGCTTCTCAGTCTGATGGGCAGGATCATGTACATATAATCATCGCCCTCTTTGGGTGTTATTATAAGCGGGTTAACGCTCTTGTTGAACCGCATCACTATCTCATCGTCGGGCACAACGCTGAACACGTCCTGCAAATACCTGTTGTAGAATCCGATCTCCAGCATCGTGTCGGGCGGCATGTCGACCGCTATGTTGTCGTCTACCGAGCCCGCGGCCGTGGCGCAGGAAACATTGATGTTGCCGTCCGTTATGGTGAACTTGATGGGGCCCTTGATAACGTCGTTTATGATTATAAGCGACGCCCTGCGCACCGAATCGGCTATCATCGCGGTCGAGCATTCAAGCTCAAGCTCAAACGACGTCGGGATTATCCGCTCGTAGTTGGTGTACACGCCCTCGATCAGCCGCGTCACCATGCGGCAGTTGTCGATTATAAACATGGCGTGGCCGGGCGCGGCTACGACCTTTATCTCGCCATCCGAGTCGCCTATGATCCTCGCCAGCTCGGTCAGCGACTTTTCGGGTATTATCATTTCCTTAGGCTCGAACTCGCCCTCAAGGCTCACGCTGCGCTTCGCTATCCTGTAGCCGTCCAGCGCGACCATCGAAAGCCCGTGGCTCATTATTTTAAGCTGCGCGCCGGTCCTGGTGGGGTCGTTGTCGGTCTTGGCCGCCGCGAACGCCGTGGTCTCGATCATATTTTTGAGCACCGCCGCGGGCAGGCTCACCGAATATTCCTCGTCCACTTTGGGCAGATCGGGGAAATCGTCCGCCGAGATACCCGGGATCTCGATCTTGGCGTTGCCCGCCTTTATAAGCGTCAGATTATTTTTGTCGGTCTCGACCGAAACCGAGGGGCTGCCCGACGCCGCCACGATCCTCGCGAGGAGTTTGGCGTTTAAAACGACCTCGCCGGGCTCTCGAACGTCCGCCTCAATGACCGACTCTATCGCGATCTCAAGATCGTTGCCCGTGACGGTGAGGCGTCCGCCGTCCTCCGCCTTTATATAAATTCCCTCAAGGACCGCCATGCTGGAGCGGGCCGAAACCGCTCTTGAGGCGTCGGTTATCACCGCGTTTAACGCGTCTCTGCTGCAAATAAATTTCATAAAATCTTTCCTTTCGCACTACGATTTTTCTGTTGTTTCAGGTAAATATTTCACTTCTTTAATTATATCATAACGCTTTTTTTAACGCAACAATTTTTTAAAATTTTTCAAAGTTTTTGCGCGCTGAAAAGTGCCGAAAATACGCCGTTTTTTCGGGATTATTTAGTCACAATTTCCACGCCTCGGAAGCCGCGTAAAAAGGCCCGCCGCGGCGGACGAAAACACGCGGCCTGCTAATTTATTTCAAAAAAATATTGACCTTTCGGAAAATAGTGGTATAATAAAAAAAGAATTTTTTGGAGGTGCAAATTTATGAAATACAGTGATATTATTGTGACCGACTCGGTCAAATATGTCGGCGTTCAGGATTACGATCTCGATCTGTTCGAGGGGCAGTATATAATCCCCAACGGAGTGGCGTATAATTCCTATGTTATCATGGACGAAAAAATCGCGGTCATGGACACGGTCGACAAACGCGCGTGCGATGAGTGGCTCGGCAACCTCGACGAGGTGCTGGGCGGCAAATCTCCCGACTATCTGGTGGTTCAGCACATGGAGCCCGACCATTCGGCGAGCATCAAAGCCGCCGCGGAAAAATACCCCGATATGAAGATCGTTGGCAACGCCAAGACCTTTGTGATGATCGACCAATTTTTTGATATTGATATCGAGGACCGCAAGGTCACGGTAAAGGAAGGCGACACGCTTGAGCTCGGCAGCCACACTCTGACATTCGTTATGGCGCCCATGGTCCACTGGCCCGAGGTTATGGTGACCTACGAGAGCTCGGAGAAAATTTTGTTCGCCGCCGACGGCTTCGGCAAGTTCGGCGCCCTCGACACCGACGAGGACTGGGACTGCGAGGCCAGACGCTACTATTTCAACATAGTCGGCAAATACGGCGCGCAGGTTCAGGCGCTGCTTAAAAAGGCGGCCGCTCTTGATATCCGGATCATCTGCCCGCTCCACGGCCCGATCCTCAAAGAAGACCTCGGCCACTACATCGGCCTTTACGACACCTGGAGCAAGTACGAGCCCGAGAGCCGCGGCGTGTTTATCGCCTACGCCTCGATCTACGGCAACACAAAAAAGGCCGCCGAAAAGCTGGCGGAGCTGCTCAAAGAAAAGGGCGCGGAAAAAGTCTCGATTGCCGATCTGGCCCGCGACGACTGGGCCGAGTGCGTTGAGGACGCGTTTCGCTACGACCGTCTGGTTATCGCCTCGCCCACATACGACGGCGGAATTTTCACTCCGGCGGACGAGTTTATCCACCACCTGATCGCAAAGACCTACAGGAACCGCAAGGTCGGCATAATCGAAAACGGAACATGGGCCCCCTCGGCGGGTCAAAAAATCAAGGCCGCCATGGAAAGCCTCAAAGGCATCGAGATCATCGAGCCTATCGTCACCGTTAAGTCGTCAATGAAGCCCGAGACCGTCGAGGCCCTGAACGCCCTAGCGGACGCATTAGTAAAATAACGATAATATTTGCATAAAAATTGTCGTAGGGGACGGCGCCCTCGACGTCCCGTATAAAACCAATGAATTCATTAAAAACGGGCGGATATTATCCGCCCCTACAGGCGGCGATGGTATATCGTATTGCCGCAAACGCACAAATTCTACCAAACCTGTAGGGGCGGCAACCTGCCGCCCGTCAGGCGCCCCTTGGGGGAGCTGTCTGCGGCCGGAGCCGCGTTAGCGGGTTCGTGGCGCTATCGTATTCTGATTGCGCATATAAACGATGCCACAAATCATTAACGTGAGCGGATATGGGGCGATAGCCTGACTGAGGGGGATCCTAGTCCCTAGTTACTACTTCCTAGTACCTACGTCCCCACCTCCGTCTTTTCGCCCTTGGCGAAAATCCACCTCCTCCCGGGAGGAGGCAACGCAGCAGCGGCGCGGTTAAAAAACCGCGCCGCAAAATTTTATTATTTAACTTTTCTGCGGATCAGGATCAGGCACAGCGCGCCGACCACAATAACGTAGCCCACGTACTTGCGCACTTCCTCTCTGAGCGCCGCGTCGACTCCGGGCAAAAAGCTGCCCGCGACCACTATTATCAGCAGCGCGAACCATACCGCCGCTATTATATAAAATGTTTTTCTTTTCATAAGGCACCTCTTTTTACATGATCTCTCTCATGACTGCGTACACCATATACGCCGCATACATCAGCACCATGCAGATTCCGGGCAGCCGCTCGATCTTGTTCCGCGCCCGCACCACTATGTACACGATAACGCTGAAACCCAAGAACAGACAAAGGTCGATGACTGAAAGACTTCCGACTTTATAGGGGCTTATGGCGCCCGAAAGTCCCGCGACGCCCAGAATATTGAAAATATTTGAGCCTATGACGTTGCCCATCGCCAGATCGTTCTCTCCCTTGCGTGTGGCGACAAGCGAGGTCACCAGCTCGGGCAGGGACGTTCCGACCGCCAGTATCGTGAGGCCTATGATAACGTCGCTGAGACCGAAGGCTTTGGCTATATCGGTCGCCGCGTCAACGGTCATATCGCCGCCGATAACGATTCCGGCGACCCCTATTATCGTGAAAATAATACTTTTAAGGGGCGACATAACCTTGATATCCTCGCCGGCCTCGGTCCTGTTTTTCAGAGCCGCGAACACCAGATATATCAAATAGGCGATAAGCAGGGCGAACAATATTGTTCCTTCGATCCTGCCGATCATAAATTGTCCGCCGCCCAGAAACAGACTGTCAACTATAAACAGAAGAAGCAGCAGGGCGATCAAGATCGAAAACGGAAAGTCGCGCTTTTTCAAGTCTTTCGAAACGGGCAGATTTTTTATCACGGCGCAGCCGCCCGCGACAACCAGAAGATTAAACAAATTGGAGCCCAGCACGTTGCTGATAACTATGTCGTTGCTGCCCTTGAGCGCCGCGGACACCGACACCGCCATCTCGGGCGCGCTTGTGCCCATAGCGACAATGGTGAGGCCGACCACAATGCTCGGGACCTTGAGCAGTCTAGCGATCGACGACGTGCCGTCCACAAAAAAATCCGCGCCCTTGATGAGCAGCACAAAGCCCACCAAAAGCCACACATACATTAATATACTTTCCATGACTTTCCTCCGTTTCAGCAAACTGCATATTTTTCTATTATTATTCTAACATATATTAACATATATTACAAGTTATTTTTTTATTAGATAATAAATTTTATAAAATAACTATAAAACAATAAAAGTCCTTGAAATCACGCAAACTTTTGTGTATAATATTTTAAAAACGAAAAATTCGAGGTGATTTAATTGAAAAATAAAATTATCGCGGCTATGCTGCTCCTGAGTATGACATTTATTTATGCCGCGCCCGCTTTCGCGTTCACCTTTCCCGAACCGGATTGGGGAGCCCTGCTTCGCCAGAGGGAAAACATGGTAAAACAGACCGATTTTGAGCTTTACGCCGAGGGCGATGTGCAGTCCGCCCCGTTTTACGGCGCTAAATTTGAGCCCCGAGGCGGCGCTTATCTCGGAATGGTGGCCGAGACCTCGGAAGAGTTCGCTCCCATGGGCTGCTACCTGACATATATTGACAACATGAATCAAGACGACCTGTATTATCCCGCTAATCAAATGATAGAAAACGGCAATTCCGTTGTTATGGTCGGCTGGACAATATCAAATCTTGACTCGATCGACTACGGACAGGTGCGCCGCGTTTTGGAACGCATCAACGGTTACGGCAAACAAATATTCGTGAGATTTGCCAATGAGATGAACGAGTCCTCAATAGGAAGCGACCCGAATAAATACGTTGACGTTTTCCGCCGCGTAGCTGATATGATACACGAGTACCCGAACCTGGCTGTGGTATGGTCTCCGATGGATATCGGCTCTCTCGACCGTCCGTTTGAGTATTTCTATCCGGGCGACAGCTATGTCGATTGGGTAGGCATAAGCTGCTATTCCATGATGTATTTTCTGGGCAACCCCAACACCACATATAAAGACAGCGTGTACTTTATGACGGGCGATTACGCCTGGGCGACCAACAAAGTAAAGCCTTTCATGGAGTTTTTAAAAAACAACAATATAAACAAACCGATAATGATAAGCGAGGGCGGCGTCGCCACCAATACCGACCGCGGCCCGACTCCGAGTAATTGGACGGCGCCCAGACTGCGCAGCTTTATGTGGAACCTGGTTATGAAATATCCGCAGATCAAGATGATAAATTATTTCAACACCCACCGCGCCAACGAGACCTCAAGATACGATCTGGCTGATTACCCATACGCCAAGGAAATTTACAAAGAGGCGGCAAACAGCGGCGCGTATATCAGATCGGCGGACGGCTCCTCCGACTTCGTTTTTCAGCCGGCAAACAACGCGGGGACACTCGCCGCCAAAAACGGCTTTGTAAAGCTGTACACCCTGGCATATATGCCGAATCAGCCCGATATCACCGTGAATTATTATATCGACGGCGCCTGGAAACACTCGTCAAATCAAATACCGTATATTTATAACTTTAACATTTCCGCGCTGACGGACGGAGCGCACACGCTGAAAATATCCGCCTCGGGCAGCGAAAAGAGCTACACATTCTACAAGAGGGGCGCCGCGATACAGTTCGGCGCTGAGCCCGCGTATGTGCCCGCGGCGCCGACGATAAATGTCACTCTCAACGGCAGAAACCTCACTTTTGACCAGCCTCCCGTTATGGAAAGCGACCGCGTTCTGGTTCCGATGCGCAGGATATTTGAGGCGCTGGGCGCCGATGTCTACTGGGATGATGCCGCGCAAACCGCTATCGCGGAAAAAGGCAGCAAAACGATCATGATTAAAATCAACGCCTCTTATATGACAATAGACGGCGATCGGGAAGCTCTTGACGTGCCCGCCCGCCTGATAGGCGACCGCACCATGGTCCCCGCCCGAGCCGTAAGCGAGGCCCTCGGCTGTGATGTTTCCTGGAACGACGCCACCCAAACCGTGATAATCACCGATTAATGAAAAATGCGCAGCCGGAGCCGCGCAAAAAAATGCACAAACTCCAATTGCTGCAACACAATTTCACAACAATGTCAAGAACAGACAACGCATAAACAGAGCGTGCATTTTTATCAATGATAAAAATGGCACACGTTATCTGTTCTATTAAACTGTGAAATTATGTTGCAAGATTATTTTAGCATAACACCGACAAAAATGCAATATTTATATTTTATAAACCGAAAAAGAGTTGTAAATTTGAATATATTGTGATATAATTAAAGCAGTCAAATTTATAGATTGGGTATTGTTATGAAAAATATAAGGTATTCAAAGCAAGCAATAAAGACTATTAACGCTATGGACCGACCAACAAAGCTAAGGATTAAAACCGCCGTTGAAAAATTACCTGACGGTGATGTTAAGCCTTTGAAGGGTACGAAAGACAGTTTCCGGATTCGCGTTGGAAATTGGCGTATATTATTTTCGTATATGTCGCAAGACGAAGTGTTAATTGAAAAGATTGCGCCGCGCGGAGAAGTTTATAAGGGGGTAAAATAATATGTCACCAATCAAAAATCAACTCTTGGAAATAATAGATTATATGCCTATGCGCGAACAGATTTTACTTCTTGAAATAGCTCAGCGATTTGTTCCCGATGATATTGCAACGCCCGACGATCTGGCAGCTATAAAGGCGGCGCGAGCCGAATACCAAAATGGTGAGACAATATCGCACGAAGACATTAATTGGGATTAATATGATCAGCCCCGGGCGTGTATGCGCACGGGGCTTGCTATTTTACCATGTTTCCTCATAGAACCAAAGATTTGCGCATATCCGCTCCGCGTACAGTGTGTTTCCGCCTGTGCGCGATATGAAACCATTATTTTCCGCCTCAAACGGGCCTTTGCAAATTGTTTCAACGTCATTCACGGTGTCGTTTGGCAGGAAGTACACGCCGCGGCTCATGCCGGAGGGCGCGATCCCGCGGCCGCCGAAATCTATTTTTATTATATTCTTTTCTTTGGTTATTCTTTGAACTCCGTCTAAATCCATGACCGCGATAATATTCCCGTCGTTGAGCGGTTCCCATCGTCCCTTGCGGCCGCCGGTGTTCATATCAATCCCCTCATCAATATGAGTATAATATTTGTCAAGTCCGATTATTTTCTCGGGCGGCGGATCTTTTTCGGCATCATATACTCCGCTGATATTGCACTCATATATAACATACGCAGCCGCGTTTATTATCCCGCTGTTTTGTTGAGCAGATTCTAAAACCTCGGTTTTCGAGCTCAGGCTCGAATTTGAGCCAACCGCGATCAAAAGCATTAACAGCGGCAGCAACAACTTTTTGATCGCGGTAATTCCGATCGCTCCCAAAATTGCAGCGATCAGTACTTTGGCTTTTTTCATCACAACTGTTCCTCTCTGTATTCCAGAATGTCCGCGGGCTGGCAGTCGAGCGCGGCGCATATTTCCGTGAGGGTTGAAAACCTTATCGCCTTTGCCTTGTTGTTTTTGAGTATGGAAAGGTTGGCGGGTGTTATGCCGATCCTCTCCGCCAGCTCCATAAGCCCAATCTTGCGTTTCGCCATCATAACGTCCAGATTAACAATAATTCCCACTACGCCACCTCATTTTGTTTTGATATCTTGATTATATCAGTAATAATATTATTTGTCAATAATTATTTATTGTTTTTCGATAAACATTTTTCAAAAAACAACCCCGCGGTTATTCTACCGCGGGGATCTTGTTTTTTGGATTAAACCAGCTCCAGAACGGAAACTTCGGCTGCGTCGCCGCGGCGGGGTCCGATCTTGATGATTCTTGTGTATCCGCCGTTTCTGCTTTGATACTTGGGAGCGAT